>JAJXVA010000172.1 GCA_021782435.1 Pseudomonadota bacterium | reverse complement strand
TTCAACGCATTCACAGCCTTCTCAATGATGATCGTCCGAATCTCTGTCGCCAGCTTGTCCGGGCGGCCAGCGACGTCTAATTCTTCCAGCGCCTGCCGCGCGGCGATTACAGGTGCAAGCTCCGCTTCACCCGCCTGGGCGGAATCCGCAATGGTTTTCAGCGCATCAATCGTACTTTGAATTCGCGCACACACCGTGCTGTAGCTTACGGTGTTGTATGCAATGGCAACGTCGATGACGCGTTTCCCATCGTAGGTCGAACGAACGGTAACGAATTCTGGCGCGGCGCTAAGGGCTGTAAACGCGGCAGAGAACTCCGCTCTGTCGTTGTCCTCTAGCGCGAACTCAAGTGTTGCAACTT
Organism: Pseudomonadota bacterium; assembly: GCA_021782435.1. Lineage (GTDB taxonomy): Bacteria > Pseudomonadota > Alphaproteobacteria > Acetobacterales > Acetobacteraceae > JAJXVA01. The sequence goes on along the minus strand of JAJXVA010000172.1, from coordinate 4,741 downwards.
CTGGATCGGTGGAACGTAACCGAGTGTAAAACTCTGCGGGAAGATCAAAAAGGCGGTCGTACTTGACGCCGGATACGTTATTAAATTTCCACAGGGCCTGCATGACGGCCGACTTGCCCGCTTCATTTTTACCCATCAAGCACGCAACGTTGGTATCGATCTCCACGCGCCCGCTGTCCAGGACTGTTTTGTAGTTCTTGACGGTGAACGCTTTCAATCTCATATGTCCCCCAATATATTGCCTACGCGAACGACACCGATACGGCCCCCTGCCCTTTCCGCTTCGGCGTCGCGCGTACGACAATATCGATGTCACGGCCTAGCAGCGTCAGACAATGCATCAGCTTGCGCTCGGAAAAGCCGCGGAATTGGCCGCGCAGCATCTTCGACAGCTTGGGCTGAGGAATGCCGAGCATCTCGGCCGCCTTTGTCTGGGTATAGCCACGCTCGGCGAGAATGTCCGCAATCGTGGTGACGAGCTGCGCCTTGACGAGCATTTCGTCGGCGGACTTGTAGCCCAGGTCGGCGTACACGTTCGTGCTGCCACGCTGGTGGCTCACGCTCTTGTCGGTGCGGGTTTTCATGCCTTGGTCTCTTTCATCAATGCGGTGGCTTTCTTCAATCGGTACTCAATCAATTCCATATCTGGTTTCGGGGTCTCGATGCCGGACTTCGATTTTTTCTGGAACACGTGCAGCACAACGACCGCAGCGGCAAAGCGCACGGTGTAGACGGCGCGGTACGCGTTGCCGGCTTGTGATTCGATAACCTCCAGGACACTCGCGTCTCCGAATCCCTTCAGCACCTTCGTGTTGTCATGCCGCTTGCCGGTCTGCGCGATATACAACGCGTAGCCAAAGACATCGACCACATCAGCTGGCAGCGCGCGCAAGTCTTTCTTGCTGCTGCCCATCCAGATCAATGGCTTTGGCGGTGGCGGTTTGACGTTCACATTATATCCATTTAGGTCTAGATGGCAATTGCGGACCGTGTTAGCGTTTGGCCCGTGAGCTCCGGCCGCGCCTCTGCGTCGCATGCGCCCGGGGCAATGACGCTTTCGCGGCGGACTCCCCTGCCCTCACGGCGAACAAATCCTGCTGACCGGCCCGTGCTCGCTCCACGTACTGGCGCATGCACTCGCGCAAGACCTGGGCGGCTGTTTGCCCGGCAGCGCGGCAAGAATCTACAAAGGCCTGGCGAAGCTCGCTCTCCACGCGCAGCCGCAGCCCCGCATCCTTAGTTTTGACCGCCATGACGGCAGTTTAAGCGCTGGATACACGCTGTGTATCCAATTTACTTGACCGCTAGAGTCCTGTAGCGATATAAGGCTATAGCCGTATAGGACATGCCCCATGAAGATTCTCGCTGTAATCGGCCAAAAAGGCGGCAACGCCAAGACCACAACCGCCCTGGGCGTGGCCGTCGCGGCGACGGCGGCCGGGAAAACGGTGGCCGTCATTGATCTCGACCCACAGCCAAGCGCGGCCAACTGGGGAGATCGACGCGGAATTGCCGATAGTCCGGCCGTGATCGCTTGCCCCGCCGCCCGCCTCCGCCCCGTCCTGGATGGCGCCCGTAACCAGGGGGTTGATCTCGTCATCATTGATACGCCAGGAAAGAGCGCGGACGCCTCGATCGAAGCCGCCAAGGTCGCGGACATGGTGCTGCTGCCAGTTCAGCCACACCTGGGCGACATCGAGACGCTCCGCAATGTCAAAGACATCCTCACGCTCGCCGGGAATCCGCGCGCTGCGGTCGTTGTGAGCCGCGCGCGTCTGCAGGGCCGGCGGCACATCGAGGCCGTAGAAGCCGTGAAGACCATGGGGTTTGAGGTATGCCCGGTGGTGATGTTCGACCGCGCCGCGCACTACGACGCCGGCATGGTGGGTAAGACGGCCACCGAATTCGCCCCTGGCAGCAAGGCCGCCGAAGAAATGCTATCCCTATATTCCTATACGAATAGCGTTCTATATGAAACGAGAGCCACGAACCATGAAGAAGCCAACCGCGCTCGCCGCCGGGCTTAATGCCATCGCGAAGGCGGCGCCGACAGCACCTGTTTCCGCAGCAATGCCTACACAGGCCAACGGGCGGCCCGCGGCGGCCAAGGGGACCGTGCTGATCGGGGCGCATTTCCCGCCCCAGGTCCGCCGGACCTTGCTCCTTATCCAGGCGGAGCAGGGGAACGAGGGGAAGAACCTCAAAGCACTGCTTGGCGAGGCAATCAATTTGCTGGCTGACCAGTACGGCAAGCCGCGGCCATACGCTGATCGCAGCTAAATGGCCGCGATGAGAATTACTATAGCGCTATAGGGATATAGCCATAGAGAGCAGGGGATGGACTATGACGGATGACGGATCACCCAAGCCTGTCGGGAAGATTCTGAAGGGCCTGCCGGTCGCCAAGGCCGCCCGGACGCGGATTCGCGAGCGGATTATCGACGCCGCAGTGCTCCTCGATTCTCCGAACGACCCGCTTTCCGTCCTCTACCAGCACTCGGTGTTGTGTCAGACCTGCCTGCCGTTTCGAGATCCTGGAGACGACGCCAGGGTGTGGGAGAGGGTCAACGGCGGTGTTCGATTGAAGGTATTGGCAGGGGAGGCCATGCACCCAGCGAAGGGGGATTTTGTACCCGTCGGGTTACCCTTTGGTCCGAAAGCCAGGCTGGTCCTGATGCACATCAACCAGCAAGCCTTGCTGTCCCAATCTCCCTGCATCGAGATCGAAGACAGTCTGACCCGATTCGTGCGCCGGATGCTGAAGCTAGACACCGGAGGGCGGACCGTCCGGGTGGTTAAGGACCAGCTCTCGCGCCTGTCGGCGGCATCCATTCGGCTCGGCCTGGTGAAGGAGGGGAAGGCCACGACCGTCACTTCCCAGATCGTCACCGCCTTCGATATCTGGTTTCCGAAGGATGAGCGGCAGCGGGTACTATGGCCCTCGACAGTGCAGCTCTCACTCGACTATTGGGAGAGCCTGAAGACTCACGCGGTCCCTCTGGACGAAACTGCCGTAGCGGCGTTATCGCATAGCGCCTTGGGCCTGGACGTCTACGCTTGGCTCGCCCAGCGGCTGCATCGGGTCCCGGAGGGAGCTACGGCGCTACTTGTCTGGCCGGTGGTGTACGGGCAATTTGGGCTCGGCTATACGCGCCTGGAGGATTTCAGAAAGGCGTTCAAGGTCGCATTGAAGCAGGTCGTGGCCGTCTACCCGCGAGCCCGTATCGATCTCGATCGCCGTGGCATGACGCTTCGAAACAGCCCGCCGCCGGTTCCATATCAGGCGCTCCGGGTTGTGCATAAGGCTGTGTAAACAGCGTCTTATCCACGGGCACTTTATCCCGAAAACCACGGGCACTTTATCCCGTCTGAGGGGTAAACCCCACGGGCACTTTATCCCGCAATCCTATAGTTTAAGAACCTATAGGGTTCCGATAGCTGGCGCTCGCGGCCTGTGGACGGCCGGCTACGCCGGACCGCCCACGAGGCCCGGCGCCTAACAGTAGGGCCAGTTTCAGGTGTCAGGAGCGAACTAGAAGATCTGAGAGCGGCGATCGGAGCAACCGGCGCCCCACAGAGCTGGCAATGAGCCCGGGACGTCTACCGATCGATTACGGCGACAATATCGGCCGAGATGTCTTTCCGACGCTCCCCAAAGGGTGTTCTGAGAATCATCTGTCCGTCGATGCGGATATACGCAAAGTCATGCGGATATTTCTGAAGCCGTTCGGCTTGGAATGCTGTTAGCGCGTGCTGGAAATGGAATCCACTGCGCGCCCACGCCGGTACTCGAATTTCGGCGGAGAATCGATGGTCGTAGCGAAGAAGCTCGCGCGAATCTAGAGAGACGCGGAGATCGACGCCCACAATGGCCAGTGCGATCGGCGAGAAATTGAAGACATTGAAACCGATCTGATGCAATTCGTGAGTGTCCCGATCCGCGTTGACCTGCAATCGGGGAGATTGACTAAAGTGGAAAGCTTCGATGCGCGCCAGAAGCTCCTGATCCGACCATGCCCAGCGGAGAATACGGTCGGGAGCAATCCGGCGAAGGAGAGTCAGTAGCCATCTTCCGAGGTCAGAGAGCGAAAACGTTTCGACCATGTAGATTTTCCTGATGAAGATCGCAGCAGCACCCAGGCTACCGCCAACGGTGAGAAATTGGTGTGGGCGTAATGTGAGGGGCTCCGACTACAAAAATCATCAGCGGTCGGCCCCAACGATCATGGCTGCTGAAACCCTGCTCTGACGCTTCTGCGGTACCTTAGCTCTCAAGCCCAAATAGCGCCCGGTCATCGGCACGGGTGAGCCCCTGGTCGAGCCAGGCGCGGAAGAGTTTCGGGTCGAGCTCGCCCTGATCGGCTTTGGTGAGCACGATGGCGCCGGCCAGGATCTTGCGGCGGGTGTCGTCCTTGCGGGCGCGGCGGGAGAGGAGGGCGCGCTTGCGGGCCTCGGCCCGAGCTTGACGGGCCTTGAGCCGCGCGAGCTTCTCTTCGAGGCCGGCGATGCGCTCATCGATCTTCGGTGTCATGGAGAGGGTCCCCGCAGGTAGACGGGCCGACGAAGGGCTGCACGGTAATCGGTCCAGCGGCGGAACGGCCAGACGGAAAATTCACCGCTTCGCCTGAATTGGCGTGCACGCAGACGCGCGCTGAACCCCAAAGTGAGAAGGTGGACTGGCGCCCAGGCGAGGTTCTGCCACCAGGCCGGTAGCGGCCACTCGTAGGGCAGAGAGGACTGG
>JAJXVA010000171.1 GCA_021782435.1 Pseudomonadota bacterium | reverse complement strand
CGCGCGCGATAGACGCCGGTCGCGATCAGCACCGCGTCGTGCCGGGCCCGGATTTCCGCGAAACCGAGGCTGGCGCCGATATCGGCCTCGCGATGAAAGGTGATGCCGGCCTCGGCGAGGTGGGCGTGGCGGCGCTGGACGATCGATTTCTCCAGCTTGAAGCCGGGAATGCCATAGATCAGCAGCCCGCCGACGCGGTCGTAGCGGTCATAGACATCGACGCCATAACCCTGTCGGCGCAGCCGTTCGGCGGCGGCGAGCCCGGCCGGGCCGGCGCCGATGATGCCGACCGAACGCCCGAGGTCGCGCGCCGGGCGGATCGGCCGGACCCAGCCCTCGGCGAAGGCGGTATCGGTCAGGAAGCGCTCCACCGCGCCGATGGTGACGGCATCGAAGTCGCGCTCGATCACGCAGTTCCCCTCGCATAACCGGTCCTGGGGGCATATGCGGCCGCAGATTTCGGGGAAGGTGTTGGTCGCGGCGCTGAGCTCATAGGCCTCCCGCAGCCGGCCCTCGGCGGTGAGTTTCAGCCAGTCGGGGATGTTGTTGCCCAGCGGGCAATGCACCGAACAGAACGGCACGCCGCACTGGCTGCACCGGCTGGCCTGGGCGGCGGCGGCGGCGGGGGCGAAGCTGGTATGGATCTCGGCGAAGTCGCGGATGCGCGCCGGGACGGCCCGCTTGTCGGGGCCCTGCTGGTCGAGGGTGACGAATTGCAGCATGTGTTCGGCCATGGCGCCCCCGTTCGGCGGAAAACTACCGCCATACCCGGGCGGACGGCACGTAATGGCACGGTCTATGCGGGTGCCACGCAATTAAATGCCGCAACTGGGGTTCTAGGGTAGAATTTTGGTCGAGGCGAGCGAAAAGGCGGCAAAATATCAGGTGTGCTGACCTTGTATTGGGGTCTGCGGGGCTGTCTTGCAGATGATGCAGGGCGGGCCGTCAAAACCATGGCCGAAACCGGACCTGAACCGGCGGGGCGAATACGGCGGGGCAAGCGCGGCGGGCCGAGGGGCGGGGTTCCCGCCAGGTTGCCGGGTCGGGTCTGGCAGCGGCCGTCGCTACAGAAAATTGTTCGGCCAGATCATGGTGCGCCACATATGCGCGCTGGCGGAGCCGTCGAACCCCAGCCCGTCGGCGGGCTGGCGGAAATTCCGCGCCAGCAGATCCGCGAAGCTGTCCGGGTCGGGCACCGGCCAATCCTCGAAGAAATACGTGTCATAGATCGTCACCTTGCGCGCCGTCAGGTAATGGCGATGGTTGCGGGCGTATTCGGCGTCGTGGCGGATGTAATCGGGCGGCACGTAATCGGGGCCGAAGAAGGCGTGATAACTTTCGGGATAGGTGTATCCATTGGCCTGGTCGGGGAAATAGCGCAGCGCCTGGTGGTACTTCACCGCGAAGGCCACCTCCTCGGAGACGTAGGGCGCCAGCAGTTGCGCCCCCCAGTAGCCGTGGTCGGCGCGGATCAGCGCGGCGTTGGCGATATCGTGCAGCAGGCAGGCCATGACCACGGCGTCGGCTTCGCCGTTGCGGCGCGCGCGGTCGGCGCTGATCAGCAGGTGGCGGCCGGTGATGCCGCCAAACCGGGCGCGAAAAAAATCGAGCAGGGTGGGCTTCGCCGGCATGCGGGGCAGGGCGGGGTTATCCCCCATCATCATCACATGGTCGGCATCAAGCCGGGCCAGCAGGGCGGCCTCCGGGTCGGGGACGCGGCTGCCGGCGATCGCGATCGGCTGTGGCAGGATCAGCCGGGTTCTGCCTGGTTGCGGGTATTCCCAATCACACATCCGCTCACCCGATTTGTCTGGTTGTCTGGTTGTCCGGCCGTCGGTCCGTCGGGGTTTGAAAATGGCGTATCATCCGCCGGGCCGGCCCCGGTCCAACTAAGTAGCGCCAGCCGACGGGTCAATGTAAAACGCGCGCAACGCCACTAAAACATAGTCTAACTGATGTAGTCGCGAAAGGAACTGGCTGACGTGACGCTCAGGCGCGACGTATCGCGCCCCCTGGTCGCATCCCGCGTCCCGCGCGGCGAACCCCCCGCATTTCGCGGCCCGGCGCGCGCCCCGCCTTGGCAGGGCGACCGCCCTGCGCTTGAAGCGGAAACCCTGGGCGGGCTTGCGGCGCATTGCCGCGCCGTGGCCAGTGCCGCTGTCATCTCCCGCCCCGCCGAGGCCCGCGCATGATCCACCCTCGCCGTTCCCACCGCTCGCCTCTCCGGAGCCCCCTGTGGAGCCCCCTGTGGAGCCCCCTGTGGAGCCCCCTGCGGATCCCCGCCCTATGGATCCCGCTGCTACTCGTGGCGAGGCTCGTTCTGCCGATGGTGGCATCGTCCCTCGTGGTTCTGCCCATGCTGCTGTCGCCCGGGCGGGCGGTGGCCGCCGCCAGCGGACCGGCGCGCGACGTGGACCCGCGCATCGGCACTGGCGGCGGTGGCCATACGTTTCCGGGCGCCGCCCTGCCGTTCGGCATGATCCAGCTCTCGCCCGATACCGCCATGCCGGAATTCCACCACGCCTATGCCTGGGCCGCGGGCTACCAGTATGGCGACCCCACCATCCGCGGGTTTTCCCACACGCATTTTTCCGGCTCCGGCCATTCCGACCTAGGCGATGTGCTGGTCATGCCCATTGCCGGGCCGGTGAAGCTCGACCCGGGCGACCCGGCGCGGCCGGGCAGCGGCTACCGGTCGCGCTTCAGCCACACGACCGAGGTCGCGCAGCCCGGCTATTACGCCGTCACCCTGGCCGATTACGGCATCCGCGCCGAGCTGACCGTGAGCCGGCGCGTCGGCTGGCACCGCTACACGTTTCCCGCCGGGCGGGCGGCGCATCTGCTGCTCGACCTGCGCCCGAGCATCTATGATTATCCGGGCAAGGTATCGTGGGCGCGGCTGCGCGTCCGCCCCGACGGCACCGTATCCGGCTGCCGCACCACGCGCGGCTGGGCGCCGGGCCGGCAACTGTGCTTCGCGCTGCGGTTCAACCGGAAACTCCTGTCCCGCACGCTCTACGACCGCGAGGCGCCGCCGCCCTATCCGGGTTTTTCGGGTCCCGGACACCGCCCCGAGGACCAGGCCGCGCAGAATGGCCGCGCCCTCGAGGCGGTGTTCGATTTCGGCCGGCTGACCACGACGCTGCTGGTGAAAGTCGCGATTTCCTCGGTGAGTGAAGCCAACGCCCGCGCCAACCTGACCGCGGATGGCCGAGGCTGGAACTTCGACGCCCGCCGCGCCCGCGCCTGGGCGGCCTGGAATTCCGCCCTGTCCGAGATCGCTGTCTCCGGCACGCCGGATCAGCGCACGCAGTTCTATACTTCGCTCTATCACGCCATGCTGGCGCCGACGCTCAGCATGGATGTGAACGGGGAATATCGCGGGCCGGACTATCAGGTCCACACCGCGCGCGGGTTCGATTTCTATTCGAGCTGGTCGTTATGGGATGTCTATCGCGCCCAGCAGCCGCTGCTCGCGCTGCTTCGCCCCGACCTGAGCGCCGCCTTCGTGCGTTCGCTGGTCGCCGCTCAACAGCACAGCCCGTTCGGCATTCTGCCAGTCTGGGCCTATCAGGGTCTCGAGACCTGGTGCATGATCGGCTACCACGCGGTGCCGGTCATCGCCGATGCCTACCGCCAGGGTGTGCGCGGCTTCGATGCGGCGGCGGCGCTCAAGGCCATGGTCGCCAGCGCCACGTACGGGCCGTACGACGACCTCGCCGACTATATGAAGCTCGGTTATGTCCCGATCGACAAATCACCCGAGGCGGCATCGAAAACGCTTGAATACGCCTATGACGACTGGGCGCTGGCGCAGATGGCGCGGGCGATGGGCAACACCGCGATCGCCACCGAATTCGAACGGCGCGCGACCAACTGGCGCAATGTCTGGGACCCGCAAACCGGATTCATGCGCGCGAAGCTGAGCAACGGGAAATTCCGCACCCCGTTCGACCCGACCTATGCCGGCTATGGCAGCGACTATACCGAGGGCAATGCCTGGCAGTATTCCTGGTACGTGCCGCAGGATATTCCCGGCCTGATACGGGCCATGGGCGGAGACGCGCGCTTCATCGGCAAGCTCGATGCGCTGTTCGATGCCGAGGTGCCCGCCGGCCAGTTCCGCAACGTCGAGGATATTACCGGCCTGATCGGCTGGTATGCCCATGGCAACGAGCCCAGCCACCACATCGCCTACCTCTATGATTATGCCGGCGCGCCCTGGAAAACCCAGCGCCGCCTCAGCCGGATCATGGCCAGCCAATACGCCGCCCGCCCGGATGGGCTGGCCGGCAACGACGATCTCGGCCAGATGTCGGCCTGGTATATATTCACCGCGCTGGGCTTCTATCCGGTGACGCCGGCGAGCAATACCTATGCCATCGGTCGGCCGTTCGTGCCGAAAGCGGTGATCCATCTGCCGAACGGCCACCAATTCACCATCGTGGCGGCGCCGCTCGATGACGCGCACCCCTATATCGGCGCCGCGACGCTCAATGGCCGGCCACTGACGCGGGTCTATCTGCGTGAGGCCGATATTCTGCGCGGCGGAACCCTGAGTTTCACTATGCGGGCGACCCCGAACCGGGCGTGGGGCAGCGCCGCATCGGCCCGCCCCCCTTCGCCCCGCCCCCCTTCGCCCCGCTAGGCGCAGTCTGGCGCGCGGGGCGGGCGTGGGCATTGTTTTCCGGGATGACTTCGTGGTGGACTTGCCCCGGAAAAGTGAAGGGTCGTTTTCTCGCACCGTGACCGTCATCTCGTACTGGACCGGGCTCATGAAAGCCAGCGCCGAGTGGCGTCGGGCCGGGTTGTGGAAGCGGTCGATGTAACGGCCAATCATTTCCGTGGCCTCATCGCGGGGTCGAACACGGTTCGCCATGCAAGCTCGGATTTCAGGGTTCTGAAGAACGTCTCGACCATCGCGGTATCGTGGCGGTTGCCCCTACCGGCAGACCATTGTCCCGCGGCTCGTGCGTCATCCGCGGGCCGCCATAAGTGCCGTTGGACAGCGCGAACGATGAACGGATATGGGCCAGCACCACCATGTCCTGACGTTGCCGCGCACTGGCCGGCCGGTTCTTCCAGGCGATATACCCGCTCAG
>JAJXVA010000170.1 GCA_021782435.1 Pseudomonadota bacterium | reverse complement strand
CCCACAAAGGGGCGGACGTGCGCCGGGCCGTCGAAGCCGCTGGGGCGACGCTGCGCTATCTGCCGCCCTACTCGCCCGACTTCAATCCAATCGAGAACGCCTTCTCCAAGCTCAAGGCCTCTCTCCACAAGGCAGCGGCACGCACCAGCGACGGCCTGTGGGATGCGATCAGGGATGCGCTCCCGGCTTTCACGCCAGCCGAGTGCGCAAACTACTTCACCGCCGCAGGGTATGAGCCGAAATGAACGGAAACCGCTCTAAATATAAAAAAACAGGCACGCTCTTATTGTTTATAGAATTTACCACCTTTCAAAAAAAGTTTGGCATCGGCCACTTACCTGTGGTCAGTTTCGCGCACGGGCTGATGCTTGCTGAATCGGCCCACGCGGCGTGACTACGCTACGCGGAACTTCCTTGTCTTGCACCTGACCCGATCAGACCTGACGAGCCGAAGCCATCGAGCGGTGGCTATTAACCTGCCGGATATACCGACATGAAAATTTATATGGTAAAGTATTTTGCGTGTCTGTTCAGTACCACAATCGCGCTGGTTGATTGCTCCGGATGGAGCTGAAATTCATCCGAAAGGCTGACTCCGATCCTCTCGGCTCCGAGCAGTTTAAGTAGTTTCTCTTGATCCTCGAGTCGCGGGCAAGACGGATATCCGAATGAGTAGCGTGAACCCCGGTAGGATTGTTGAAGCAATCTGTCCATATCACGATCATCCTCAGCAGCAAAGCCGAGCTCGGCGCGAATGCGCTTATGTGTATATTCCGCCATGGCCTCTGCCATTTCCACGGATAAACCGTGCAAATAAAGATAGTCCTGGTAACGATCTTCCTCGAACCATGTCCGAGCAGTATCTGATGCGTCTTGCCCGACCGTGACGACCTGCAAGCCAATTACGCCGCGCTTAACATCCTCGAGATCGGGGAAAAAATCAGCGATGCAATCGCCATCGGCTCGGGACTGGCGGGGCAAGGTGAAGCGCGCAAGTTCGGTTACGCCGTTTTCGTCGAACAGAATCAGATCGTTACCGGACGCCGCCGCCTGCCAGTATCCATAGGCGGCACGCGGATGGAGAATACTCTGTGCGTCGCAAAGGGCCAGCATGCGCTTCAGGACCGGGCGTAGTTCCTTACGTGACCAATTCAGAAAGTCATTGAGCGAACGACCTTGTTTGCGGAATCCCCACTGGAATTGATACAGACTGCGCTCGTTCAGAAAAGGCAATATGGCCTTGGGAGAAGCTTCTAAGACACGCGCGCCCCAGAACGGCGGTACGGGCATTACCGTATCGGCGTTGAGGCGCCGCCTTCGGGCTTGGATTGCTGGTATGTCCAGCGGCATGGGCGTTACGCCGTCATTGGCGGCTAGCGGAGGGCGGCGCGTCCCTCCACCCCGCCGTGCCTGTAGTGCCGCAAGATAGTCGTCGAACGCGTTCCCGGTCACTCGGTCCATCAGATACAGCCCGTCAAACGCGTCACGTGCATAGGCTACCCGGCCGCAGGCATAAGCACGGACGCAGTCATCCTCGACGTAGTTGCGGGTCAACGCGGCACCACCGAGCAGTACGGGAATATCCACACCCTGGCGTGACATTTCCTCAAGATTTTCACGCATGATGACGGTAGATTTCACCAGAAGGCCGGACATGCCGATAGCGTGTGCCCGGTGCTCATGCGCCGCTGCCAGCATATCGGGAAGGGGAACTTTGATTCCAAGATTTATAACGCGGTAGCCATTATTGGTGAGTATGATATCAACCAGATTCTTGCCGATATCGTGAACGTCACCCTTGACAGTGGCAAGTACAATCGTGCCTTTCTCCTGGCCGGCAATCCGTTCCATGTGAGGCTCCAGGAATGCGACGGCCGACTTCATGGTTTCCGCGGATTGCAGCACGAAGGGCAACTGCATCTTGCCTGAGCCGAACAACTCACCAACCGTTTTCATACCGTCCAGTAAAATCGTGTTGATGATATCAAGCGGTTGCATCCGATCCATTGCCTCGGTAAGGTCGTCTTCCAGGCCCTTGCGGTCCCCGGCAACAATACGGTCGCGCAAGCGCTCTTCGGCGGTTTCGGCGCGGGCTTTAGGGCTGGTATCTGCCGTCTTGCGCCCGTCAAAGGCTGCCAGCAGTGCCGCTAAAGGGTCGTAGCCATCGCGTCGGCGATCGAAGATCAGATCTTCGCAGATAGCCACCTCTTCGGGCGGGATTTGGTGAAGAGGACGGATTTTACTGACATGGACGATGGCGCCCGTCATTCCCGCACGCAGCGCATGATCGAGGAACGCACTGTTGAGTACAGCGCGCGCTGCCGGGTTGAGTCCAAAGCTGATATTGGAGAGACCAAGAATGATCTGGATGTCAGGAAACTCCTGACGAATGAGTTCAATCCCCTGAAGCGTCCATAGGCCGAGTAAACGGTCATCTTCATTGCCGGTGGCAATAGTGAAGGTCAGCGGGTCGATCAGCAGATCGCATGGTCGTAGCCCATGGCGAACGCAAGAAAACTCCACCAGACGGCGAGCAACTGCAAGCTTGGCTTCTGGAGTTTTTGCCATACCGGTCTCATCGATGGTCAGCGCGATCACCGCAGCACCAAATTTCTTGGCGAGTTTCAGTCGAGCATCAGCTGACGCTTCACCATCCTCGAAATTGATGGAGTTGATGATGGGCTTGCCGCCGTGCAGCTTGAGCGCACTTTCGATAACCGGAGTTTCAGTCGAATCAATCACCAGCGGTGCGTTGGCTGAGGAGGTGAAGCGGCGAACCACTGTGTCCATCTCGGCCCTCTCATCGCGTCCGACAAAGGCGGTGCAGATATCGAGTGCGTTTGAGCCTTCTCTGATTTGACTTCGCGCAATGTCAAGGCAGGCGTCCCAGTCGTGTTTCTGCTGGGCTTCGCGCCAGGCGCGGGAGCCATTGGCGTTACACCGTTCCCCTATGGAAAAATAGCTGTTTTCCTGGCGTAGGCCGACCTGGCTGTAAAGGCTGGTAACTGCGGGCAGCGCGACAACGCGCCGGTGGACAGGGCGAGGCCGGTGGTGGCCACGGCTGCGCAGCATCGCGTCCAGCGCGGCGATATGCGGAACGTCGGTCCCGCAGCAACCGCCGATCAGATTAACCCCGTCTTCAACCACGAAGCGTTCCATCCAGGATGCCATCTCGGCGGGGGCCAGCGGGTAATGGGTCTGGCCGTCAAATAGTTCGGGCAGACCTGCGTTGGGCAGTACGGAAATCATTCCTTCCCAGTTGCGGGAAAGGTAGCGGACGTGTTCGGCCATTTCCTGCGGGCCGGTGGCACAGTTAAGACCGAGCAGTGGCACGTCGAGCGCCTCGATAATGGTGGCTGCCGCGGCAATGTCAGGGCCGACCAGCAGCGTGCCGGTGGTTTCCACGGTCACCTGGACAAAAATGGGCACCGGGCGGGCCAATTCTGCTCGGGCCAGCTTTGCGCCATTGACGGCGGCTTTAATCTGTAGCGGATCCTGGCAGGTTTCGATCAGGATGGCATCAACTCCACCCTCGATCAGGCCGCGGCTTTGTTCAACGAGCGCGGACTCCAGCGTGTCGTAGGCGATGTTGCCGAGGCTAGGCAGCTTGGTGCCTGGCCCGATCGAGCCCAAAACGTAGCGTTTCCTGCCGTCGCTGAACGCGTCGGCCGCCTCGCGCGCGAGTTCGGCGGCGATACGGTTGATTTCGCGCGCGCGGTCCATGAGATCAAATTCCGCAAGCGTGATCGGGCTGCCACCGAAACTGTTGGTTTCCACCATGTCGGCCCCGGCGGCAAAATAGCCGCGATGAATATCGCGCACGAGATCGGGACGCGAAAGATTAAGTACTTCTGTGCAGTTTTCACGACCCCAGTAATCGCGTGTGGTATCGAGTGCGAGACCTTGCACCCGTGAACCCATGCCACCATCGGCCAACAGAACCGCTTCGTGTAGCGAATCGAGCAGGGTCATGCCGCTAGTGCCCCTTCGTCTGACGCCGCGCGTTTGGCGGTCCAGATGGCAACCGTGTAAGTGCCGAAAATGGTTACGCTGCCGGTTAAGCAAAGCCCTGCGTCTGCGAGACGCGACCGCATATCCGCGTCCGCGAACCCAGGCCATCGCAAACCCGATGGCGGTGCCGGGTCATCGGTCAGGTCGATTACCAAAAGCCGACCGTTTGGGGCGAGCACGCGCGCGGCTTCCAACAGCATGTCCCCGGGAGCCTCGGCATGATGAAGTAACATTTGAAGCGTTACCACGTCGAACGTTTCATCGGGCAGGGACAGATGGTAGGCGTCGGCCTGCTGTACGCGGCAGTGGCGCAGTGCTTTCCGGGCTAACCGCGTACGGGCGAGTGCCAGCATGGCTGGGCTGGCATCTATGCCAATACAGTCAACCATTCGGGGGGCGCATAGTTCTAGCAGCCGCCCGGTGCCGGTGCCGATATCCAGCAGAGTCGTGGCGTTGGGCGCTTGTTCGCCTAGCACTTGAATAATCTGACGCTCCACCGCATCCGCGTTCAGGCTGAGTGCCCGCATTTCATCCCAATCTGCCCCGCTGGCCTGGAACTGAGCGGAAGCAGCCCGCGCGCGTTCAGCCAGCACCCGTGCCGTTGCCCGGGCATCCGCAGCAAGCGCCGGGTCCTGTGCGGGAATGGCGGCGAGCGCCGCGTTGACCAGGCTGTCATTTCCGACGCGGAACCAGGCCCGGGTCCCTTCGCGTGAGCAGGCAAGGATCGCAGCATCGGTTAGAATTTTTAGATGGCGGGAAAGGCGTGGCTGAGATTGGCCAAGGACTTCGGTCAGTTCGGTGACACAAAAAGTGCCGCGCGCGCAGAGTGCGAGAAGGCGAAGGCGGGTGGGGTCCGCAAGAGCCCTCAGCTTTCTCAGAGTTTCATCCATGCTTGATTTATAACATAATGATGTCCTTATGTCCAAATCATGGGCGCTGTGGTGGTTAGCGAAGACTTTAGGATTCCGGTCTGGTTGGGCGCACCGCCCTGCGGCGCGAAGGGTATTGCCTGTGTGCTGCCGGCTGGCGCTGATCCCGTCGACTGCCCCTACGAGATGGCATCGCCGCATCGTCACGTCGGCTTTTGTGTGTGCTGCTGCGGCCGTGCGCCGGTGGCCGAGGCAC
>JAJXVA010000007.1 GCA_021782435.1 Pseudomonadota bacterium | reverse complement strand
GCCAGGCGGGCGATTGGGGGCAGGGCGGTGCCGGAGCGGATGATGCGCTGCGGCCCGGCCAGAAACAGCAGCCCGACGGCGAAGGCGGCCAGCCGCCAGACCCCGCCACGGGTTCTGCGCGCCAAGGGGAGCAGGCAGGCGGCCAGCGCGACCGCCGCCAGGCTCAGCAGTGCCCAGGCGGGTAGCAGCGGCTGAAAACGGAGGGTGCCCAGGAGCGCGATCATGGCGGGGTGGCCGCGCCGGATGCGGTGTCGGCGCCTTCGCCGAGGCGTCGGAGCAATTCGGGCACGTGGACCTGGTCCGACTTATAATTTCCAGTCAGGGCATACATGACCAGATTGACGCCGAAGCGCAGCGCCAGTTCGGACTGGCTGTCCGGGCCGCCATTGTTCTGGGCGGCGTCGGGCGGAGCTTGCGCCCATTCACCCACCCAGTCGTCGGCCCCGATGATGACGGGGCTGACCCCGTCATTGTCGCGTTCGGCATCCCGCGCGACCCATACCGTGCCGCCGGCGAAGCGGCCCGGCCAGGACCGCAGCAGATAGAATGTGTGGGTAAGCACGTGCGCGGTGGTGAGCGGCTTCAGCGCTGGCAGGGAGAGCGCATTGCCGATGGCGGCGAGCGCCGCATCCGCGGCACGGTCGGGTGCGGCGGCGTCGCGCGTGTCCAGCACCAATATGCCGCCATTGCGCATGTATTCCGACAGATCGGCGAGGGTGGCGCCGTCGGGTATCGGGGTATCGGGCAGAATGACCCAGTAGAGCAGCGGGTAGTAGCTTAGGTCGTCATGCGCGGGGTCGACCCCGACCGGCGCGGCCAGCGCCGCCGCGGTGCGCGCATTGACGAAGGTGCCGAGGGCCCGCAGCCCGGCGGCACTTTGGCTGTCGACCGCGGTATCCCCGGTTATGACGTAGGCGAGGTGGGTGGCGAGCGATGGCATGGCGGGAATTTGCTGGGCCCGCGCGGCCACCGGCAGCGCGGCCAGGATCAGCACGGCGGCGGCGGCGACCAGGGCCACGCCGCGCAGCCGGAGTGAAATCAGCAGGTCGGCCACGAGCGCCGCCAGCGCCGCGGCCAGCAGCCAGGGACCATAGGCCACGGGGTGGCGGGTCAGATTGAGCCCGAACACGCTCGCGCCCGGTAGCGGGGGCATCGGGGCCAGTTGCGGCAGGGCATTCCCGAGATTGAAGGCGCGGGTTTCGTCGGTGGCGCCATAAAGCCCGGCCGGGTGGATGGGACTGGCCACGGTACTGGCCATGCGCGTGCCGGCGAGGCCCCGTGCCGCCGGGCCGGGCGCGGCCAGGCGACCGAACCCATCGAGCGCGAGGCGCGGTGGCAGGACCGT
Organism: Pseudomonadota bacterium; assembly: GCA_021782435.1. GTDB lineage: Bacteria > Pseudomonadota > Alphaproteobacteria > Acetobacterales > Acetobacteraceae > JAJXVA01. The sequence continues at coordinate 23,142 of JAJXVA010000007.1, read as the reverse complement.
GCCCGAGGGCGGCACCCTGACCCCCGCCGACAAGGCCACCAGCCGTTTCAGCATGGCGGGGAACAGGCCGGACAGCGGCAGGTTGGACCAGTCCGCGTTGGCGGTGACGTGGTAGAGCACCAGCCAACCCGCGCCGAGCGGCGCCGCGGTGACCAGGGGCGTGCCATCGGTCAGGGTGGCCCAATCCTGGCGGCCGGGCCGGTCGGGGGCGTTGCCTGGCTGGGCCAGCACCTGGCGGCGCACGCGCACATCGCCTGGCAGGGGGAGGCCGGCGAACAGGGAATGGGGCGGAAACGGCGCCAGCGCGGCCGGGCGTGTCCAGGACATGGCGCCGTCCAGCGTGCGGTCTCCGCCGACCAGGGTGACGGGTAGCAGAGGGTCCGGCATTGGCTCGGCCGCGAGGTTGGGCCCGGCGAAGCGCACCAGCACGCCGCCCGACCTGACCCAGGCCAGCAGCGCCGCCTGGTCCGATGGGTTACCGACCGTCTCGTCGGCCAGCATCACCACGGAGACGCCGGCGTGCAGCAGAGGCGCCAGACCAGCGCTATGGGCTGGCGAGAACCCGGCCAGCGCCGCGCGCAGATAAAAGAGCTGTCCGGTCAGGCGTTCGTTCTGGCCGCTGCCCTCCGCCAGCAGCCCGACCGTGTGACGCCGGGCACCGTCGTCCAGCAACAGCACCGCGCCCGCGGACGGACGGTTCGCGATGTGCAGCGATGCCAGTTGGTTGCGGATGGCGGCGGGCAGCACGAGGTCGGCGTGGGCGGTGGTTCCGCCGGCGAAGCTCAGCCGGGTCGAGGCCAGAACCTGACCCGCGCCGTTTTCGGCGAGCAGGGTGGCGGGGGGCACCGATGTCGACGCCTCAGCGGTGATGTGCAACCCATCCGGGCCGGCGCGCATCGGGCGCAGGAGCAGCGGCGGCACCGCGCCGCGGAGTTCGGTGATGCCGGAGAACCGGGACATCGCGGCTCGGAAGGCGGTGTCGTCGGGTCCGGCCAGACCATCGCTCAGGTAGATCAGCCGGGTGCTCGCGGGGAGGGTGGCCAGGGCATGGGCCGCGGCGGCGCGATTTGTGCTCCAGGGCAGGGGCGTCAGCACCGGAAGCCGCGCCATCACGTCCTTGACGGTCATGCGCGGCCCCAGTTCGGGGGGGAGCCCGTCCGGCCCGGGCGCGGTCGGCAGCAGGGCGGCCGGCGCCGAGGGAGCCAGGTTGCGGGCGAGAAAATCCTGGGCCGCGTGGATGCGGCGCGGCCAGTCATGCGCGGCCGCCCAGCCATTATCGATGACCAACACGGTCGTGCCGCCGCCCGATATCGGGTGGGGCGCGTCCCGCACCGGGCCGGCGAGGCCGATGATGGCGAGACCAACCGCGCCGAGGCGCAGCAGCAATAGCCACCATGGCGTGCGTGAAGGCGTGGTTTCGGCGGTTTTCAGGGTGAGCAGCAGGCGCAGCCCGGGAAATTCCTGCCGGCGCGGCGTGGGCGGGGTGAGGCGCAGCAGGAAATACAGCACTGGCAGCCCCGCCAGGGTGGCGAGCAGCCATGGGGCTGCGAAGCTCAGCCCGGTCATTGGCCGGAAAGGGCCTGGTGCAGCGCCAGCAGCACCGGGGCGGGGTTGGCGTCGGTTTGGTGTATCAGCAGCCGAAACCCGGCATTGGCGCACAGGCGGCGCAGCGATTCCTGGTGGGCGGCGAGCTTTGCCCGATAGGCGGCGCGCACGGCCTCAACCCTTGCGATGGTGGTTTCGAGCGTGCCGCCGGGCAGGGCGAAGCGCACCCTGCCGGCATAGGGCAGGCTGGTTTCAGCCGGGTCCAGCACCTGAACCAGCAGGCCGCGGGCGGGCAGCGCCGTCAATTGACCGAGCCATGCCGTGATCGCCGTCGGATCGTCCAGGAAATCCGAGAACAGCACGATCTGGCTGAAGGCGGGTGGCAGAACCTGGGGAAGGCCGGGACCGGCCCGGCCGAGTGCCGCGGCCAGCAGCCCGAGCGTGGCGTTGCCGGCCGTTATGCCGGCGGCATTGGCGTTCGCGCCATCGAGCAGGCGTATTCGCTCACCGCCGCGCAAGGCAAGGCTGGCCAGGGCCAGGGCCAACAGCCCGGCGCGCTCCGCCTTGGTGGGGAGCGCGGGGTCGGACCGCCAGGCCATGGCGGCATCGTTCTGGCACCACAGCGCCAGGGTCTGGGCCGCGTCCCACTCGGTTTCGCGTAGGTATAGCTGATCGGACCGGGCGGAGCGCCGCCAGTCGATTCGGGCCGTGGCATCGCCGGCGACGAAGGGGCGGAACTGCCAGAAATTTTCGCCGGTGCCGACGCGCCGGCGCCCGTGCACGCCTTGCGCGACGGTTGCCGCCACCCGCTCGGCGGCGATCAGCAGCGGCGGCAGGGTGGCGCCGAGCGCGCCGGCAGCGAGCGGGTCTGCCGCCCGGGTCAATCGAGCCTGGCCGTGAGTTGGCCGATGATATCGGCGAGCCGCACGCCTTCGGCGCGGGCGGCAAAGGTGAGGGCCATGCGGTGGCGCAGCACCGGACCGGCCAGCGCCACCACATCGGCGAGGCTGGGCGCGAGGCGCTGGTCGAGCAAGGCGCGGGCGCGGCTGGCCAGCATCAGCGCCTGCGCCGCGCGCGGTCCCGGCCCCCAGGCCAGATGCCGCGCCGGGCCGGACTCGGTGCCGGCCGCCGGGCGCGCGGCGCGCACCAGCGCGAGGATCGCGTCCACCACTTTTTCGCCGATCGGCATGCGGCGCACGAGGCTTTGCGCCGCCAGCAACTCATCACCGCGCAGAACCGGGCGTGCCTCGGGCACGTCGTTGCTGGTGGTGGCCAGCAGCATGGCGCGTTCCGAATCCCGGTCCGGGTAGCCGATATCGATTTCCAGCAGGAAACGGTCGAGCTGGGCTTCCGGCAGGGGGTAGGTGCCTTCCTGCTCGATGGGGTTCTGCGTCGCCAGGACATGAAACGGGGTGGGCAGGGCATGGTCGTGCCCGGCGATCGAGACCTGGCGCTCCTGCATGGCCTGCAGCAGCGCCGACTGGGTGCGGGGGCTGGCGCGATTGATTTCATCCGCCATCAGCAACTGGCAGAAAACCGGCCCTGGCAGGAAGCGGAAACGCCGTCCCTCGGGGGTTTCCTCGAGCACCTCGCTGCCCAGAATGTCGGCCGGCATCAGGTCCGGGGTGAACTGGACGCGCTTGCCGTCGAGCCCCAACACCCGGCCCATGGTGGCAACCAGCCGACTTTTGCCCAGCCCCGGCAAGCCCACCAGCAGCGCGTGACCGCCGGAGAGCAGCGCGATCAGGGCCTGATCGACCATTTCCGGCTGGCCAAGGATGATGCGGCCGATTTCCGCGCGCGCCGCCGCCAGGCGCTGCCCGGCGAGATCGATCGCCGCGGGCGTGAGCGACCCGGTCGGGGGCGATTCGGGAACGGACGCCTTGATGTCGGGCATGAAGGGTGCGGGCTCCTGGTCTGGCGGGCTCCAAGCCAAGAGATTGGCCGGTGGTGCGGAATGAGAAGTTGGGGCTGACCAGGGTGTGCGGAAGATGCCACGCTGACAAGGCGTGTCATGCGCGCGTCATCCAGGATTTGAACCAGCCCCGACCGGTTCCTATATGCCGGCTGACGAAAGCGTTACGGCGAAGTCATGTTGCACAGCCTGGTCCGGTCATCCTGCGTTGAAAGCACCGCCCGCCCGCCATCCCCGCGCCGGATCGCGGAGGCCGAGGACATGCCGTTCGTCATCGCGCGCGATGGCACCTGGTTCTATCGCGGCTCGGCGATCCGGCGGAAGGAACTCGTGTGCCTGTTCGCCAGCATTCTGACACGCGAGGCGGATGGCACGTTCTGCCTGGAGACGCCGGTCGAGCGCGGGCGGATCCGGGTTGAGGATTCTCCGTTCGTCGCGGTCGAGCTCGATTGGAAAGTGTGCCGCAGCGGCGTCCAGCATCTGAGCTTCAGGCTGAATACCGACCAGGTGGTTTGCGCCGGTTGCAACCACCCGATCCGCCTCGCGGCCGAGTCGAGCCGGGACGAGCGCGTGCCCTACCTGCATGTGCGCGACGGCAAGGGCGCGCTGCCGGTCGAGGCACGGATATGCCGGGCCGTGTATTACGAGCTGGTGGCACTCGCCGAGACCCAGCGCGTGGACGACCAGGACTTGCTGGGGGTGTGGAGCGGCGGATGTTTTTTTCCGCTCGGCCGAATGCCGGATGAGGACATGCGCGCCTGAGCCATATGCAGTGAGCGATGCGGGCGGGCGGCCGGACCTCGCTGCCCTGCGTCGGGCCCTGGCCCCGACGCCCGAAGCCTGCGCGCCAACCGATCTGCGTTCGGGCGCGTTGCAGGCCGCGGTATTGGTGGCGCTGCTGGATGGCGGCGTGCTGCTGACCCGACGGGCCGACACGCTGCGGCGCCATGCCGGGCAGGTGGCGTTTCCGGGTGGCCGGATCGAGGCAACCGATACCTGTCCCGCCGCGGCCGCTCTGCGCGAGGCGGAGGAGGAAATCGGGCTGCGGCCTGAGGCGGCCGAGATTTTGGGGTTTCTGCCCGGATTGCTGACCGGCACCGGATTTCATGTCACGCCGGTGGTCACCCGGGTGGTCGGCACCCCGTGCCTGACACCAGCCCCTGGCGAGGTCGCCTCCATTTTCACGCTGAGTTACGCGACGCTGATGGACCCGGCCGCGCCGAGGCGGCGGTGCGGGGTGCTGGCCGGACAGAGGCGCGGCTATTGGGAGTGGCCGCATGACGAATATCGGATCTGGGGGGCGACCGGGATCATTCTGATGACGCTGGCCCGGGCCTTGACCGAGGGCGCCGTGTGGACCGGTTCGGCGTGAACCGGATCGGCCAGGTTGCGCTGCTGCTGCCCATATTGGCGCTGGTATGGCTTCGCCTGAGACGGCGACCCCTGACCGGACGGATGCTGGCGCTTCTCATGGCGATTTTGTTGGGCGGCGTCGCGCTGGGTTTTTACCGGAATGGATGGCGTTAGCGTGGCAGAGCCTGCCCTGATGCTTACGCCGCTGCCGGAATTTCTTGCCGATCCGGCTTTGCGGGCGGTGTTGGCGGCCCTGCCCAGGGCACGGCTGGTTGGCGGCGCGGTGCGCGACGCGGTGGCGGGACGCGCCGCTACCGATATCGACCTGGCGACGCCCGACCCGCCCGAAGCCGTGGCGCGCTGCCTGGCGCAGGCGGGTCTGAGCGCGGTGCCGACGGGCCTCGCCCATGGCACTCTGACCGCGGTCAGTGCTGGACGTGGCTTCGAGATCACGACGCTGCGGCGCGACCTGGCGACCGATGGCCGCCACGCCGTGATCGCCTTCACGGATGACTGGGCGGCCGACGCGGCGCGGCGTGACTTCACGCTGAACACGCTTTCGATGACCGCCGAGGGCGCCGTTTTCGACTATACCGGGGGCCTCGCGGATTTGCGCGCGGGGGTGGTGCGGTTCGTCGGGGATCCGGCGCAGCGCCTGGCCGAGGATTGGCTGCGGGCGCTGCGGTTTTTCCGCTTCCAGGCCCGCTACGGCCGCGTTCCGCCCGATGCCGCGACCCTGGCCGCCTTGCGCGATGCGGTGCCGAGGCTGGCCGGATTGTCGGCCGAACGGGTTTGGATGGAGATGAAGCGCCTGCTCGCCACGCCCGATCCGCTCGCGGCGCTCGGGTTGATGCGCATGCTGGGCGTGCTGGACGCGATTCTGCCCGAGCTCAGCGGAGACACCTCGGCCCTGGCGGCGCTCGTGGCCCGTGGCGCGCCCGCGGACCCGCTGCTGCGCCTCGCCGCGTTGCTGGCGGATGACGCGCCGAGCCCCGCGACCCGGCTACGCTTTTCGCGCGCCGAGGCCGCGCGGCTGGCAGCGCTGCGCACGGCGCCCATGCCGCCGGTGACGGCCGATGCGGCGGCCTTGCTGCCGCTGCTGGCCGACTGGCCGGCTGATATTCTGATCGGGCGGGCCTGGCTCGGCGGGCGCGATGGGGCGGTGCGTGACGCCCTGGCCAGGCTTTCTCGCCCGGTCTTTCCGCTGCGCGGACAGGATGCGCAGGGAGCCGGTATCGCCCCGGGCAAGGCGCTCGGTGAGGCGCTGGCGGCGGTGCGCGCCTGGTGGCTGGCTGAACGATGCGTGCCCGACCGCGCTGCGTGCCTCGCCCGGTTGCGCCGATTTGGACCCGCGCCCACGCGCTGATACACCGCGCGCGATGTCAAAACCGCCATCCCCCGACCGGCCGAGACTGGATGAACCGCGCAGCCGTGCCCTGATGGCGCGGCTGTGGCGCAACCACATCAGCCCGCGCCGGTCCGAACTGACCCTGGTTGCGATTCTGACTTTGCTGATGGCCGGCACCAACGCGCTTTACCCGGTGGTGATCACCCGCGCATTCAACCTGTTTGCCGCGCGCGACCCGCGGATTTTGTATCAGGTTCCGGCGATGGTGCTGGCGGTCACGGCGGTAAAGGCGACCGCGCAGTATTTTCAGAACGTGCGCGTCCAGCAGGTGGTGCTGGCGGTCATTCGCGACGTGCAGGAGACGATGTTCGCGCATCTCACGCGGTCGGACCTGGCGCGGCTGGAACGCGAACCCGCGGCTCAGCTTTCGGCGCGCTTCACCACGGATGCCGCGATCATTCGCGATGCGCTGACGCGGACCGTGAATGGCATGGCGGATCTGGTGACCGTGATCGGTCTGATCATCTCGATGTTCTATCTGGATTGGGTGTTGAGCCTGCTGGTGGCGGTTCTGTATCCGATTGCTGGTATTCCGATCGAGCGGCTGGGGCGGCGGGCGCGACGGGCTTCGGGCAACATGCAGCAGCGCATGGGCGAAACCGCGACCTTGTTGCACGAGAGTTTCGCGCAGGCGCGCACGGTGCGGGCCTACCGGCTGGAGGGTGTGGAACAGAAACGCGCCAGCGCGGCGTTCGGTGCCCTCTACAACGCGCTGCTGCGGATGATCCGCAACCGTGCCCGGGTGGACCCGGTGCTGGAAGTGCTGGGGGGTGCCGCGGTTGCGCTGGTGATCGGGTTTGCCGGCTGGCGGTCTTCGCGCGGGGGCACCTCGGTCGGTAATTTCTCGGGGTTCGTCTCGGCTCTGCTGATCGCGGCGCGACCCATGCGCTCGCTAGGCACCTTGAGCGCGACCTTGCAGGAAGGTCTGGCCGGGCTTGCGCGCGTGTTCGGCGTGATGGACGAAAAGCCCGCCATCATCGACCGCCCGGATGCGGTGCCGTTGCCGAAGGGCGGCGGCAGGGGGCGCTTCGATGCCGTGTATTTCACCTACCCGGATGGCCGCACCGGGCTGGCCGGGCTGAATTTCGTGGCCGAGCCCGGGCTGACGGTGGCGCTGGTGGGACCCTCGGGTGCCGGTAAATCCACCGCGCTCGCGCTCATTCCCCGCCTGCACGATGTCACCGGGGGTGCGGTGAATGTCGACGGGCTGGATGTGCGCGCGGTGACGCAGGCGAGTTTGCGCGATGCGATTGCCTATGTCGGGCAGGACGCGCTGCTGTTCGACGATACGATCGCCGCGAATATCCGCCTGGGGCGAGAGGATGCGACCGACGCGGCGGTGCGGGAAGCGGCCGCGGCGGCATCCGGCGGGTTCATTCTGGAGATGCCGGAGGGGTTCGAGACCCGGGTGGGGCCGAACGGGCAGCGCCTGTCCGGTGGGCAGCGGCAACGCGTGGCTTTGGCCCGGGCGTTCCTGCGCGACCCCCGTATATTACTGCTGGACGAGGCGACCAGCGCGCTCGATGCGCAAAGCGAGGCCGCGGTGCAGACGGCGCTGGCCGGGCTGCGCCAAGGTCGCACCACGATCGTGGTCGCGCATCGGTTGTCCACCGTGCGTGATGCCGACCTGGTGGTGGTTCTGAACGAGGGGCGGGCGGTGGAGCAGGGGACGCATGCGGCGCTGCTTGCCGCCGACGGGCTTTACGCCCGGCTGGTGAAGACGCAGGCCTTCATGATGTGACCGGGATGCCGGGCGGAGGAGGGATCTCGAGGGAGGTCTGCGAGGTCGACGGCGCCTGGCCCGACTCGGTGCGGGCACTGGCCGGAACCCGGTCCATGTCGGCGATCAGGCGGTTCAGGTTGCCGAATTCGCGCCGCAGCCGGAGAATCTGCTCGACCGTTTTCGCGGCTTTTGCCGGAACCTGAGAGGGCGGCAGGTTCGGCCAGTTGTTGCGCGCGGTCAGTTCCAGGGCCCGTTTGATGGCATTGGGCTGATCGACCCGGGTTTTCAGCCAGAAGAACGTCAGATGCTCGTCAGTGTCGAGCTCGATCACGCGGACGAACGGGAAATGGCGCAGCCGGTCGACGTCACGCTTGTCGCGCGCATGGTGGGCGCCGATCGCGATGGTGAATTTCACGTCGAGCCCCTCGTCCGCGATGCGCTGCATCACGTTCAAGGCGTCTCCGTCTTTTTCCAGGTGCGCGACGATCGAAGGGTCTTTTTCCGCCTTCTGAACCAGCATTTTGTAGGCCGGGTGGCGCAGGTTGGACATTTCCGGCCAGATTTTCAGGAGTGGGCTGAGCAGAACCACCCGCACCGGCCGCGGCGCCACCATGCGCGCCTGATAGTAGGCGCAGACCGTGGTGTAGACGCCCGACCGGCTGCCCCCAACCAGGTGAATACCTCCCTTGCGTTCGAGCGCGCCGCTGCTTTCGATCATGTGCTCGGCCACAGGTTGAATCGGCGCTTCGAGCTGGGTGTCGGCGGTGCCGATACAGATCGAGGTGCCGGGAAACAGGTCGCTGAAGCTCGTGGCCTCGCGCGAGGTCAGGTGCCCGACGATCAATCCGACATTTTCGGACGACATGACTGGGTCCGAGACGAAATATGTGATCCGTCCGAGTTTGACCTCACGCAACGATGCTCGCATTAGGCAGACGCCTCCGTGGATGGCCGCTGTAGCGCTTCAGAAAAAGTGACCGAATGTCAACATTCGGCACTGTGCGAAACAACCGCGGCCGACGCAAGGCAAAACCGGCCGGAATCTTTACTGTTGTCATTGCGAACACGCCAGCGCCTCATGCGCGGCGAGGCTTGCTGACCGAACGGTTCGGTCCTATTTGGGCATCGGAAACGGTCCATCCGGGCCGACCTCTCAAGCCCCGAGCCACGGAACCCGCCGCCATGTCGGACAGCACAGCCAATCGCACGCCAGAACCGGGCGCGCCTTCGCCAGGCGGCAGGTCGCGGCGACCCATGGTACTGTTTCTGCTGGTGGTGTTGGTGGTGGCGGTGGGCGGTTTGGTGTGGTGGTTTTTGCATCGCAACGAGATCGCCACGGATGATGCGTTCACCGATGGCGATACCGTCACACTGGCGCCGCGGGTTTCGGGCCAGGTCGTGGCGCTTGATGTGACCGATAACCAGCACGTCAGCGCCGGTCAGCTTCTGCTCAAGATCGACCCGACCGATTTTCAGGTGAAGCTCGCGGGAGACCTTGCGCGGTTGCAGGCGCTGCGCGCGCAATCGGCCCAGGCCGCGGCGAATCTCGCCATCATCAACACGACCGCGCCCGCGCGCCTGGCGCAGGCGCAGGCGCAGTTGAAGGCGGCTGAGGCCAACGCCTACAAGGCCGGCCGCGATGCCGCGCGGCTGGACCGCGTGAACCCGGCCGCGACCACGCGCGAGGCGGTGGACGCGGCCAATGCCGCCAAGGCGCAGGCGGACGCCCAGGTGGCCGAGGCGGAGGCGGCGGTGAAATCGGCCGGCACGGTCGTGGACAGCATCCACGCCGCGGAGGCGCAGATCCGGGAATTGAAGGGCCAGGAATCCCAGGTGCAGGCGGACATGACGCAGGCGCGGCTGAATTTGTCGTATACGCAACTCAGGGCGCCGCAATCCGGGTATATCGCGCAGCGCAACGTGGTGATGGGCAATTACGTCCAGACCGGCAACGCGCTGTTCTCGATCGTGACCGACAATGTCTGGGTCACGGCCAATTTCAAGGAGAACGAGCTGACGCGCATCCATCCCGGGCAGAAGGTGGCCATTCACGTCGATGCCTATCCGTGGCTGAAGCTGCGTGGCCATGTGGACAGCATCCAGATGGGATCCGGATCGAAATTCTCGGCGTTTCCGGCTGAGAACGCGACGGGAAATTTCGTGAAGATCGTGCAGCGCGTGCCGGTCAAGATCGTGATCGACAGCGGTTTGGACCCCAAGCTGCCGCTGCCGCTGGGCATTTCGGTCGAGCCGACCGTGACCGTGAAATGAACGCCGCCCTGCAAACCGCCGACGACCAGTGGCGGCCGGCCGCCAACCCGTGGCTGATCGCGCTGACCGTGACCTTGGTCGCGTTCATGGAAGTGCTGGATACCACGATCGTGAATGTGGCGCTGCCGCACATCGCCGGGTCGCTTTCCGCCAGCACCGACGACGCCACCTGGACCCTGACGTCATATCTGGTCGCCAACGGTATCGTGTTGCCGATCTCTGGGTTTTTCTCGCGCCTGTTCGGCCGCAAGCGCTATTTCCTGATCTGTATCGCCATGTTCACGGTGTGCAGTTTCCTGTGCGGCATTTCCAGCAGCCTCGCGATGCTGATCGTAGCAAGGCTCGCGCAGGGGTTTTTCGGAGGGGGGCTGCAACCCAACCAGCAGGCCATCATTCTGGATACGTTCGAACCCTCGAAGCGGGGGCTTGCGTTTTCGATTACCGCCTTCGCGACCATCGTCGCGCCCGTCATCGGGCCGACGCTCGGTGGCTACATTACCGATAATTTCAGCTGGCGCTGGATTTTCTTCATCAATATACCGGTTGGTATCTTCACGGTGTTCGCGGTATCGGCTCTGGTCGAGGATCCGCCCTGGATTTCGCGCGATGTCGGTCGGGTCAAGGCCGATTGGATTGGATTGTTCCTGATCGCGCTCGGGTTCGGTTGCCTGCAGATTTTCATGGATCGCGGCCAGGACGCGGACTGGTTTTCCTCGAGTTTCATCCGCACGTTCGCCGCGCTGGCGCTGTTCGGCTTATCGGCGGCTTCGGTGTGGCTGTGGAACGCGGAAAACCCGGTTGTGCGGCTGCGCGTGCTCAAGGACCGGAATTTCGCGGCCGGTTGTATTTCCATTTTCGCGCTCGGGTTCCTGCTTTATGCCTCTGCGGTCATCATTCCGTTGTTCGCGCAGGACGTGCTGGGCTACACCGCGCTGCTGGCCGGGTTGATTTTGTCGCCGGGTGGCCTGGTCATCATCGCGCTCATTCCGATCGTCTCGCGGCTGCTGCCGCGGGTACAGACCCGTTATCTGATCGGGTTCGGCCTGTTCGCGCTCGGCTGCTCGATGATTTATTCGCATATCCTGACCCCTCAGATGACGATCAGGAATTTGGTCTTGATCCGGGCGTCCCAGACGGTGGGGCTGGCCTTCCTGTTCGTGCCAATTTCGACCATCGCCTATTCCACCCTGCCCAAGCGGCTGAGCAACGACGCGACGTCTCTTTATACGATGTTCCGCAACGTCGCCGGATCCGTGGGGATTTCCACCGCAACCGCCATCGTCGCGCGCCATACCCAGATGCACATGGCGACGTTGTCGACGCACCTGACCCAGTTTCGTCAGGCGTATCTGGCGACCTATGACCAGATCAACCGGCATCTAATGGCCACCGGCCACAGCGCCGGCCAGGCGGCGGGACTGACCCTGGGTTATCTGCACCGGCAACTGATCACGCAATCCTCGATCCTGGCCTATAGCGATGTGTTCATGCTGTCGGCCTACGCCGCGTTCGCGGTGCTGCCGGTGATGTTCCTGTTCGCGCCCACCAAGGCGGGGGGACGGGGTGCGCCGCCGGCGCATTGAGGCCAACGGGGGGGCGGAAAAGAACGACACCGCTCGTTGTTGCGCACCAGATGCGCCAGGGAAATCGAGGACCCTCGATCGTGCTCGCGCCTTAATTTCGGGGCATCGTGTGGGGCATGTGATGAGAAGCCATCGCACTAACGGGGTTTCGTGGGCATCGCTTTTGTATGCGGGTGGTTGCCCGCGAGGGTGACGCGCAGCGGTTTCTGGCCACTCGGTTCCAAGCCCCTGCCGACGGTTCATGGGTAAATTCGGAAACACCGGGAAACCACTCGGCTTTTCCTAGCCAGCCCCGATCAATGTGCCCTGGGGGTCGCGGTCGAACAGCCGCAGCAGCAGGCGCGCGGCCTGGCCGCGTGGGGTGGTCAGGTCCGGGTCCAGGGTCAGCAGGTGCTGGGCGTCACGGTGTGCGATGTCGATCAATCGTGGCTGCTGTTCAGGGTGGGCCAGCCGGTAGCGGGCCGGACCCGATTGCTGGGTGCCCAGCACCTCGCCCGGGCCGCGCAGGCGGAAATCCTCGTCCGCGATCACGAAGCCGTCATCGGTATCGCGCAGCAGGGTGAGGCGTTGGCGGGCGGCTTCCGACAGAGGGGTGTCGTGCAGCAGCAGGCAGAAGCCGGGTGCGGTGCCGCGCCCAACCCGGCCGCGTAACTGGTGCAGTTGGGCCAGGCCGAAGCGTTCGGCGTGATCGATGACCATGACGGTGGCTTCCGGCACGTCGACGCCGACTTCGACCACGGTGGTCGCGACGAGCAGCGGGGTGCGTCCCGAGGCGAAGGCGGCAAGCCTTGCCTCGCGCTCGGGGCTTTCCTGGCGGCCGTGCACGAGGCCGACGCGCGCGCCGAAGCGGGCGCGGAACTGGGCAAATCGGGCCTCGGCGGCGGCGAGATCGGTGGATTCGGATTCCGCCACCAGGGGACAGACCCAGTAGACCCGGCCACCAGAATGGAGGGCGCGACCGATGGCATCGATCACCTCGGGCATGCTCGTCTCGGCATGGAGCGTGGTCCGGATGCCGGGGCGGCCGGCGGGGCGCCCGATCAGGCGGCTCACGTCCATTTCTCCCCAATGGGTCAGCAACAGGGTGCGGGGAATCGGGGTTGCGGTCATGACCAAGACGTCGGTCAACGCACCTTTGCCGGCCAGAAGCAGGCGCTGGTCGACGCCGAAGCGGTGCTGTTCGTCGATGACCGCGAGCGCGAGATCGCGGAAGGCGACCTCGGATTGGAACAGCGCATGGGTGCCGACCACCAGCCGCAGGCGCCCGGTTTCCAGCCCGCGCAACACACGGGCGCGATCCGCGCCCTTGACCGACCCGGTGAGCAGCTCGGTTTCGATTGGCGCGAATTGGCGGAAGTTGCGCCAATGCTGGCGGGCCAATGTTTCGGTCGGGGCCATCAGCGCCGCCTGGTAGCCGGCCTCGGCGACGTGCAGCATGGCCAGCAGGGCGACCAGCGTTTTTCCGGCGCCGACATCGCCTTGCAGAAGGCGCAGCATGCGTTGGGGGGCCTCGATATCGCTGAGGATTTCCGCCAGCACCTGGTCCTGGGAGGGCGTCAAATCATGGCCGAAGCGGGCCAGCGCCTGGGCGCGCAACTGGCCGGTGGTGTGAATGGCGCGGCCACCGGTTTCGCGGCGGCGGCGATGCACCAGGCCGTAGGCGAGTTGCCGCGCGAACGCTTCATCGTAGGCGAGCCGGAGCACCGGGGCCGGACCGGGCGGCGCGTTTGGCGCGTGCAGGGCGCGCAGTGCCTGGGTAAAGCCTGGCCAGGCCTCGCGCTTCAGCAGCGCGGGGTCCAGCCATTCCGGCAGTTCCGGCAGTTGCGACAGCGCCGCGGTCATTGCCCGGCGGATGTGCCAGGCGCCGATACCCGCGGTCAGGCGCCATTTCGGCTCGAATGCGGGCAGGGGGCGTTCCGCTTCGGCGGGGACGATATGATCGGGGTGGGGGAAATTCAGCCGGCCGGCGAAGGCGGCGCATTTCCCCGAAATGATGACCTCGGCTCCGACCGGCAGGCGGGTCAGGGCTGCTGGAGGTTGGCCGCCCTTGGCGAACAGGGTGATTTCAGCAAAGCCGGTGGCATCGGCAATCACCACCCGGTGGGGCTGTCGCGGCGTGGCCGGGGGGTCGTGGCGCACGACGCTTACCCGGACGGTGGCGATGCTGCCGGGCTCCGCGGATTGCAGTGACGGCAATACTCGTCGGTCGATCGGCGGGGCATCCGGCAGATGGAACAGCAGGTCGATCAGCCTCTCGCCCTGCACCAGACGACTGAGCCGCGCCGCCCGGGCGGCGCCGATGCCGGGCAGGTGGGTGAGAGAGGCCAGTACCGGCGCCAGCGCGTCGGCGGTGGACTCCGGCTGGGCCATGATGCCGCGCGACCGGGTGTTGGGGGGCAGGTTCAGGGGTGTCGATTCATGATCGGGCTGCCGTTCAGCATGTGCCTGACGTTTGTCAGCGCTTCCCCCAGGCCGAGCACCAACAGCAGTTCCAGAATTTGCGGGCGGGTGAAGTAGGTGGCGAGGTCTGGCAGCATGGTGGAGCGGCTTTCGGCTTTGGCGGCGACGAATCGCGCGACCAGGGCTGTGACAGGGTCGTCGGGGGCCTCGGGGTCTGGCGGATTGCCGGCGGCGAGATCCCGGTAGCGGCGGGGCAGGTGGTTGGCGTGGTCCAGGTCCAACCGCAAGCCCAGAACATGGCGCAGGGCGGCGGGCAGAGAATCGAGCATTTGCACGGTGTGCGCTTCCGTCGGGTGTTCGGCCAGGAACCGGTCACGCAACCTGGCGAGGTCCGCGGGCAGGCGGGAAACGGTCTGGGTCGGGGGTGCTGGATCCGCTGGCATGGTAAATTCGATTCAAAGGCATTCGTCACACTATGTCACGCCGCGGATGGCTGGCGGGGGCAGCTACCAGTCGTGCGAGCCGGAGGGGCGGGGGGAGAGTGCCGGCCTTGAGGGCAATGATGCCGACCTGCGGGAAGGTCTGGGAATTAGGTTTTCCCTACGTTTACAGGCACAAAGCTGTCGCTGAGGGCAATTTCGGGTCATGTGGGGAAAGTTCGGCTGAGGGAGATGGACGAGACGCGGGCGCAACGAGTGACTGCAACGATTGTGCCACGTTTTGCCAAATTGCCGACACAATTCAAGGTATTGGCGCGGTTGATGGCGGAAATGACTGTGGCCTTATCGCCACGAAAGGGTTAAAAGGCTTGGCGCCCAGTGGCAAATGAGGGCGCGGATGGTAATTTGCGGCAGTGGATGAAGGCGGTCGTGTTTCCACGGTAGCGGCGTGCTGATCCAGTTGAGGAGAACACAATGAAGCTAAGAATCGCCCTTTTGGCGGCGACCGGTCTGGCCCTACCGCTGGCGGCGTTGGCCCAGCCGATTTCTGGTCTGTATGTAGCCGGTGGCGCTGGGTTCAATTTGCAGCAGAGCCAGTTTGAGCGCCCATCTTCCGGGCTTGGTACGCCGGGCTACAAGACCAATTTCGATCTTGGTGGCACCGGTGTCATCAGCCTCGGCTATGGGCTGGGCAATGGGTTCCGGGTCGAGATCGAGGGGAATTACCGGTATGACCATGTGAACCGCTTCTCGGGCGGGCCGATTCCTGTGACCGAGGCAACCGGTGCCCACCAGGAGACCTACGGGGTCATGGGCAACGTGCTGTATGACATTCCGCTCAATGCCCCGGTTTATCCCTATATCGGGGTTGGCGTGGGCGACGAGTGGACCACGTTGACCAACTTCCAGGTCACGGCGAACAATGGGTCGTCCTACACCAAGTCGAACAGCACGGCGAGCAACCTGGGATATCAGGCGATCGTTGGTGTTGCCTATCCGGTGCAGCAGATGCCCGGCCTTTCGCTGACCGCTGAGTATCGGTTCATGGGCGTTGTCACCCCGGAAGGCTATCATGGCACCAGCGTGACCACCCTGCCGGGTGGTGGTACGCACACGGCGCTTGGCAACTGGGACACGATCAACAACTACAACCATTCGATCCTGGTCGGGTTGCGCTATGCGTTCGGCGTGACGCCGCCGCCGCCGCCGCCGCCGCCAGCTCCGGCCCCCGCAGCGGTGCCGGCGCCAGCCCCGGCGCGCACCTACCTGGTATTCTTCGACTGGGATAAGGCCGATCTGACCAACCGCGCCCGTGATATCATCAAGGAAGCGGCAGACGCATCGACCCACGTCCAGACCACTACGATCGAGGTCAATGGCTACACTGACCTTTCGGGCACGGCGAAGTATAATATGGGCCTCTCGATCCGCCGCGCTGATGCGGTCAAGGCCGAGTTGATCCGTGACGGCGTGCCAGCCAACGAGATCGAAGCGCAGGGCTTTGGTGAAACTCATCCGCTGGTGCCGACCGCCAACGGTGTGCGTGAGCCGCAGAACCGTCGCGTCGAGATCATCCTGAAGTAACGCTTCGGGTAGAAGACGAAATCAGCCGACCGGAGCGATCCGGTCGGCTTTTTTTGTGTCGTTGAACTGAAATCGCTTCCCTACGGGTGGGGAGGCGGCGCGGATCCGGTGTGACCGAGACGAGTCGAGTTTCAGGGGAAACAGCGAGCCCACGCCTGCGGGCGAACCGGCGCTGAAGCCAAGGGGTTCAGACGTTCTCCGCGATCCAGGCGCGAAGCTGGCTCTTCGGGTGGGCACCGACTTTCGTGGCGGCGGGCTTGCCATTTTTGAACAGAATCAGGGTTGGGATGCCGCGCACGCCAAAGCTCGTAGGGGTCTGCGGGTTTTCATCGATGTTGACCTTGGCCACGGTCAGCTTGCCCGCGAACTCGCCGGCCAACTCCTCGAGTGCGGGGGCTATCATTTTACAGGGGCCACACCATTCGGCCCAGAAATCGACCAGTACGGGGCCGGGTGCATTGAGCACCTCAGTAGCGAAGCTGGTGTCGGTGACGGCCTTGGTGGCGGCGCTCATGGTTTGAGATTGCTCCGTGATGCAGGTTCCCGCAGGACATCGGTAACGCTGACGTCACAGTCAAGCCATGGGGCGGTGCGCCCGATGGCGGTCAGGCATCCGCGAAAAGCGCGTCCACATCGTCCTGGCATAGAGCCTGATCGGACGGGCCGTTTAGCAGATGCGCATCGGGGCGCGTGTCGCCACCGGTATCGGCCGCCGGGGGGGCGTTGCTAGGCCCCCAGATCTCGATCATGGCGTTGACCCGACGTTCCAGGTAACGCAGCGTGTTCACGACCTTGCCCATGCGCTGGCCGGTCAGGTCCTGGAAAGAACAGGCCATGATGATTTGTAACGCGGCATCGGTGATGTCCGGGACGGGCAGGGCGGCAGCGGCGGCCGAAATACGTTCGGCCTGATGGAGGATTTCATTGGTTGCGCGCTCGATCGAGGAGACGATGGCGTCGAGCTCGGTCGCGGCGCAGATGATACTGTTGTTGCCGCTATGGTTCGGGCGCAAAGCGGCGATTTCGCTCTGCGTCTGCTCGATGCAGTGACGCATGTCGCACAGTTCCTGCCACAAAATGCGCGCCGGATCCGGTGGCTTGCGAGCGTTGCGGCCACGGGCCGCCCGTTTGAGATCCTGCACCAGGGCTTGGAATTCCGTCAGTGCGACCGACCGCGCCGCGGCATCACGCCGGCGTAGAAATGCCCGGCCCCGTGCATCGGATGCTATCATTTCCTCAAGAGCAGTATATTCGGTGTCAGACAGGTCGAGCGATGTGATCATGCGCGGACCCCCAGTACGGTATCAATTTTTTTCGAAAGAATATCAACCGTAAACGGCTTCGATATATATTGGTTGACGCCGGCCTGTTTGGCCGCGAGTACATTTTCAGGCTTGCCTTCAGCGGTGACCATGATGAAGGGCAGGCCTTTCAGATTGGCATCTGCGCGCACCGCCTTGAGCAGTTCAAGCCCCGACATCGGCGCCATGTTCCAATCCGAGATAACCAGCCCGAAGCTACGGCTGCGGAGCTTGACCAGGGCAGCGGTTCCGTCCTCAGCGTCGTCGATGTCGTGAAAGCCGATCTGTTCCAGCAGGTTGCGGATGATACGCCGCATGGTGGTGTAATCGTCCACGACCAGGACGGGAATATTGATTTTGCCCATGAAGCCTGCTCCTTGACCTATGCGGGACCCGCGCGGGCAGTATGGCGGAGCAGGATAAAGAGCAGTAACGGTCTTTGGATGATGGAACCGGCCAGCGCAGGTTGAGCGAAGGCGCGCGGCGTGGCGTTCCGGCCTCACTCCGGGGTGTGGCGGCCGGCGAGCCCGGATAATTGCGACATCTGCCTTGAGCACCGGCCGAATGGTGCCGGGTGAACAGGTGCCGTTCCGCCCATGATATGCGGAGTGGCCGCACATGCTTGGAGGCTCTGTCGTGCGGCGGTCGCCTCTAGAACAACTCGGCCACGGATGTGACGGCGTCGTAGGTCAACAGTTCGGTGGTGGAGCCTCGATGCAGGGGCAGGCCGGCGTGCCAGGCCTCCAGTGCCGCGATGGCCGCCATCTGGTGTTGCAGAAACCGGTCGATCAATTGCAGGTCGATTGTGATTGCACCGCAGGCGGCGTTGAGCGCCGGTGCGTTGGTGGCGCCGCCCAGTATTAAGGCGCCAATATGCTGAAACTGTCCGCCGACCTCGAGAAACGCCGTCTCGGCCAGGCGTGCCGCCTGTTTGAGGCCGGCAATGATCTCGAGCAGGTCGGCGTGGCCAGCAGGGTCAGACATGGAGGGCATCGGTATCTTCCAGGCAGAACGGCGCCAGCAGGGCGGGGCCGATTTCCACAAGCGGCAATTCCTGCATGACCGCGCCGGCTTCCCGCGCGGCGCGGGGCATACCATACACGACGCAACTGGCCTCGGTCTGGCCAAGCGTTAGCGCGCCGGATTGACGCAAAGCGGCGAGCCCAGCCGCGCCGTCGCGACCCATGCCGGTGAGAATAGCGGCGGCTCGGCGGGGCAGAGCAAGGCGCGCGACGGAGGCGAACATGACATCAACCGATGGGCGGTGACCGCTGACTGGCGACGTATCGCTCAGGCGGCATACCAAGGCGCCTGCCTTGCGCACCACTTCCAGATGCGCATCACCGGGCGCGATGGCGACCAGGCCTTGTAGCAACTTCATGTCCGGCGCGGCTTCGACCACACGCACCGCGCATCGCGTCGCGAGACGGCGGGCGAAATTGGCGGTGAAGCCGCGCGGCATGTGCTGCGTTACGACAATGGGCGGAATGCCCGCCGGCAGGGCCTCCAGAATGATGCCCAAGGCTTCAACCCCGCCAGTAGAAGCGCCAAGCGCGATCAACCCATCGGCGAAGGCTTGGGATTGAGGCATGGCCGGAGCCGATGCCGCCGCCGGCGCGCCTAGCGGGCGGGCGCCAACCCGGGCACGCGCGGCGGCTTTCAGCTTGCGGCGGTATTCGGCGGCCAGTTCGGGCAAATTGGCTGCCCCAGCCGAGCCGGGCTTGGCCATCACGTCCACCGCACCGAGTTCCAGCGCGCGCAGCGAGGTTTCGGTGCCAGCTTCCGACAATGCCGAGACCACCACGACCGGCATCGGCCGCAGCGCCATGATTCTGGCCAGAAACTGCAACCCGTCCATTTGCGGCATTTCGATATCGAGTGAGATCACATCCGGGGAAAGCGCTTTGATTTTCTCACGCGCGATCAGCGGGGTGGCGGCGGTGCCGACCACCACGATTTCCGGATCGCCGGCAACGAATTCGGCCAGCATGCGGCGTGCCACCGCGCTGTCATCGACGATGAGCAGGCGTATCGGCATCGATTCCTCGCTACCCGAACAATTCGACCGTGCCGCATTCGGCCTCGGTCGGGGGCAGGGCGGTGTATTCCCGCTCGGGCAATCTGGTTTCACGCCGCAGGGTTTGCACATAGGCGGCGCCAGTACGCGGCAGGTAGTGTACGCGTCGTGGTGCCTCTCCGCGCAAATCCTTGGCCAGCAGGCGCAACCCTTCGTCGGCGAGATAGGCTTCAGCGAAATCGGCGTTGCGGTGGCCGATCTGCAGGCCACCAGCCAGAACGTTCGCGCCGCCGAACAGTTTGATCTCAAGCCGGTCCCGCCTGCCACCAAGTTTGAGAATATCGTTGATCAAAGTTTCCATGGCGAAATTACCATATCTCAGGCTGGCTGCGGCTACCCCCCAATCCCCCGACTCGCTGGCCGGCAGCATGAAATGGTTCATGCCGCCGATACCCACCATCGGATCCCGGATGCAGGCCGCGACGCAGGAACCAAGCACGGTGACCAGCATTTCGTCCGGATCGGTCGCGACGTGATGTTCACCCGGGAACACCTTCACCGACGGCCGACGGAAATGCGGGTCAATGTAGCGGTGCGCCTGGCGCGGGCGGGTTTTGGTGGCTAGTGGCATCAGGCGCGCTTGCGGTAGGCGGTACGGCCTTCCTGGCTGAACCCCTGGCCCACGCCGTGCAGCGTTTCGGAATGGCCGAGAAACAACCAACCCCCCGGCCGAAGCAGCTGCGCGAAACGTGTGAACGTGCGGGCCTGGGTTTCCTTGTCGAAATAGATAACGACGTTGCGACAGAAAATTACATCCAACGGGCCTTGCATCGGCCAATCTGCCATCAGATTCAATTGCTTGAAGGCTAGCCTGGCACGGATTTCGGGACGGATCTCGATTCCTCCGCCAGAGGCAGCAGCGACGAAGCGGCGGCGTAATGGCGCGGGGATGGTCTGCGCGCCCTCTTCGTCGTAATGGCCGGCGCGGGCGCGAGCCAGCACGTCACTGTCGATATCGGTGGCAAGGATGCGCGCATCCCAGCGAGGGTCAGGGATGGTGTCAACGAGCGTCATGGCGATGGAATAGGGTTCTTCCCCGGTGGAGCAACCGGCCGACCAAAGACGAAAGCGGGAGCCTGTGGCGCGCGCCTGGGGCAGCACGGTTTGGCGCAGAATTTCGAAATGATAGGGTTCGCGGAAGAAGCGCGTAACATTGGTGGTCATGGCGTTGATCATCGGACCCAGCTCTTGTTCCCCGGACGAGGACGCCAGAAGGGCGCAGTAGGCGGCGTAATCCGGCAAGGACAGGGCGCGCAGCCGCCGCGCGAGCCGCCCCTGCACCAGATCCCGCTTATGGTCGGACAGAACGATGCCGGTATGTGCCTTGACCAGGGTGGCCAGCGCCCGAAATGAGTTCGCGTCCAGCGCCGGGGGGGACATAGCCGACTGGGACGGTTGCCGGGCTTGGCTGGCCAGGGCGGGCATGGCGGCTCAGAATTCCTGCCAGTCGGCATCATCACCATTGGCCGCAGCCAGGCGGCGCGGCGCCGGTTTGGCGGGCGCGGGCTTGGTCATGGGGCGCGGTGCGGGGCGGGCCAGCGGCTTGCGGCTGGCAAGTTCGATCACCGCCGAGGCGGGTCGGGTGGGCGCGTCCGCGCCAAGATTGAAGGCTCCGACCATGGCGGAAAGCGCGTTGGTCTGTTCCTCCATCGACTTGGCGGCGGCAGCGGTTTGTTCGACCAGCGCCGCGTTCTGCTGGGTGATCTGGTCCATCTGGGTGACGGCCGTGCTGACCTGTTCGATGCCGGCGCTTTGTTCCTGCGAGGCAGCCGAAATTTCGGTCATGATCTCAGTCACGCGCCGGACCGAGGTGACGATTTCCTCCATGGTCTTGCCGGCGCTATCCACCAGTTGTGAGCCGACCGAGACCTTGGCGACCGAGTCGGAAATCAGCGCCTTGATCTCCTTGGCGGCATTGGCACTGCGCTGGGCAAGGTTACGCACCTCGGCGGCAACCACCGCGAAGCCGCGCCCCTGGTCGCCGGCGCGCGCTGCCTCGACCGCGGCGTTGAGCGCGAGGATATTCGTCTGGAAGGCAATCTCATCAATGACTCCGATGATATCAGCGATCTTGCGGCTGGCTTGCGAAATGCCACTCATCGTCTGGACAACCTCGGCGACCACACTGCCACCGCGTACCGCGACTTCGGAGGCGGTGTTGGCGAGAAGGTTGGCCTGCTGGGCACTGGCCGCGTTCTGCTTCACCGTGCCGGTGAGTTCCTCGAGACTGGCGGCCGTCTCCTCGAGGTTCGATGCCTGCTCCTCTGTGCGTTGTGAGAGGTCCATGTTGCCGGTCGCGATTTCGCGTGCGGCGGTCGAGATATTACTGGCGGATTCGGCAACACTTGTAACGATTTCCGCCATCGTATCGAGTAAGTTATTTATGCCGTTGCATACTTTCTGAATTTCGCCGGTCTTGCCCTCGACACCAATGCGCTCCGATAGATCCTTGTTACGCACCGCTTCCTCGACCTGGCGAACTGCGGTTTGTAGCGCGAGCGCCGCTTCCACCTGGTCTGAGACATCGGTCCAGTAGATCGCGATCTTGAAAATTTTACCAGTGATGTCAGGAAGCGGGTTATAGTTGGCTTGCACCCAGATGATGCGGCTACCACGCGCGAGGCGCCTGTAGCGACCCGCGACTAATTCTCCAGCGGTCAGTTTGCTCCAGATCTGCCGGTATTCGGGCTGAGAGGCTTCCTCGGAATCCACAAATATGTCGTGATTCTGACCAAGCAATTCCGGCTCGCTATAGCCGAACTGACGACAAAGATTATCATTGACGTACACTATGCGCCCGGTCGGATCGGTTTCCAGCACAAGGCGCGACCGTCGCACGGCCGTTACCTGCGCCGTGTGATCGATGCTGTGCAGCATATGGGTGGAAATGTCGGCCGCAAGCTTGATGACGCCGGTGACGTTGCCTGTCGGGTCTGTGATGGGCGCGTAGCAGGCAGACAGCCAGATATCCTTACCATCCTTGCGATGCCGCTTGAAGATTCCCGCTCGATGGCGGCCCTGTCGCAGATCGTCCCAGAATTTCTGATATTCCGGGCTGGCACTATCCTCCACCGAGACGAACATGCGGTGTTTCCGGCCGACGATTTCGGAAAGAGTGTAGCCCATTGCATCGAGGAAGTTCTGATTGGCGTTGATGATGGTTCCATCGAGGGAAAACTCGATCGTGGCGAATCCAACCTGGAGGGCATTCAGGGTATCGAGGCTGCGCGCCATCGTCGGGTCGGGCAGGGTCGACTTGAGGCGCCTCGGGGTCGCGGGCGCGGATTTGACATTCGGGCGGGTCATCGGGGGTACTCCTTATATCCGGTCACACGGCGACGGGGGATTCAGGCGGCGGCGTGGGGACGGCTGGAAAGCAGCCGTGGCAGGGAAATGAGCGTGATCATGCGGTCGCCGCTGGTCACCAGGCCCTCCAGAAAATTATCATCGATGGGTGAGGCCACTTCCGGGACGGCTCGGATTGCTTCTTTCGGTACAGGTACTATGTCCGATACACGATCCACCAGAAGGCCTACGGTAGA
>JAJXVA010000006.1 GCA_021782435.1 Pseudomonadota bacterium | reverse complement strand
AACACGGCCTTGCAGGCCCGCACCGCCGAAGCCGGCGCGGTGGTCGCCGAGGCCCCCTTGGGCACCGCCCCGCAATCGCGCCATTTTCCCCGCCGCAACCGCATCATCGCCGGCCTCGCGCTCGGGGTCGTGGTGGTCGAGGCGGCGCCCAGATCCGGCAGCCTGATCACCGCGCGCATCGCGCTCGAGGCCGGGCGGGAACTGTTCGCGGTGCCCGGATCCCCGCTCGATCCGCGCTGTCTCGGCACCAACGACCTGATCCGCCAGGGCGCGCACCTGACCGAGCGGGCGGCGGACATCCTGGACAATCTCCCCACCCATCCGCTCGCCGCGGGTGTGCGGCGGCTGCCCCTGTTCGCCCACGCCGATGCCGCACCGTCGGGTTTCGCCGAGGCGCAGAATGCTGGCATCCCACCGGCCGAGCCCGACCCTGCCTTGCGCGCCGAGATCGCGCGGCTGCTGGGCATGGCGCCGGTCTCGGTTGACGATCTGGTCCTGCACTGCCAAGTGTCCGCGGCGGCCGTGACCGCGGTGCTGCTGGAGCTCGAATTGGCCGGAAACGCGCGCCTTCTTCCGGGTAACCGGGTAACCGCCGAGATGCTGCCGGCGCAGGAGTGGGACGCATAAAGCGTGCCTGAAGGTCTGAAAGAAGCCGCATGACGGACGTCGTCGTCGTCGAATCCCCGGCCAAGGCCAAGACAATCAATAAATACCTGGGGGACCGCTACACGGTCCTGGCCAGTTTCGGCCATGTCCGGGATCTGCCGCCCAAGGACGGCTCGGTCCGGCCGGACCAGGATTTCGCGATGGATTGGGCCGCGGATGAACGCGGCCAGAAACAGGTCAGCGCCATCGCCCGCGCCCTGCGCGGCGCGGACACGCTCTATCTCGCGACCGACCCTGACCGCGAGGGCGAGGCGATCTCCTGGCATGTCCGCGCCATGCTCGAGGAACAAAAGGCGCTGCGCGGCAAAAATGTGCACCGCATCACCTTCAACGAAATCACCAAATCCGCGGTCAAGCACGCCATCGCCCACCCGCGCGAACTCGACGAGCCCCTGATCGAGGCCTACCTCGCCCGCCGCGCGCTCGATTATCTGGTGGGCTTCACCCTGTCGCCGGTCTTGTGGCGCAAACTGCCGGGCAGCAAATCGGCCGGCCGCGTGCAATCGGTGGCGCTCCGCCTGATCTGCGAGCGCGAGGCCGAGATCGAGGCCTTCACCACCCGGGAATACTGGACGATCGAGGCCGCGTGCCGCACGCCCCACGGCGCGCCGTTCACGGCACGGCTCACCCACCTCGCCGGCAAAAAGCTCGATCCGTTCGATCTCGCCAACCAGAAAGCGGCCGAGGCCGCGCGCGACGCGGTTCAGGCCG
Organism: Pseudomonadota bacterium; assembly: GCA_021782435.1. Classification (GTDB taxonomy): domain Bacteria; phylum Pseudomonadota; class Alphaproteobacteria; order Acetobacterales; family Acetobacteraceae; genus JAJXVA01. The sequence goes on along the minus strand of JAJXVA010000006.1, from coordinate 23,252 downwards.
GCCGGTTCACGGTCCACGCGGTCGAGCGCAAGCGCACCCGCCGCCACCCGCCGCCGCCCTTCACCACCTCCACCCTGCAACAGGAAGCCAGCCGCAAGCTCGGCTTCGGCGCGCAGGCCACCATGCGCCTCGCTCAGCAACTCTACGAAGGCGTCGAGATCGGCGGCGAAACCACCGGCCTCATCACCTATATGCGAACCGATGGCGTGCAGATGGCGCGCGAGGCGATCGCCGCGGCGCGCGACCATGTGCGCGAGTCCTTCGGGCCCGATTATCTGCCGGCCGCCCCGCGCGACTACCAGACCCGCGCGAAAAACGCCCAGGAGGCGCACGAGGCGATCCGCCCCACCGAGTTCACCCGCAACCCGGACAGCGTGCGTCACTACCTGCGCGAGGACCAGGCACGGCTCTACGAGCTGATCTGGAAGCGCGCCATGGCCAGCCAGATGCAATCGGCCGAGCTCGACCAGGTGGCGGTCGAACTCACCGATGGCAGCGGCCAGACCCTGCGCGCCACCGGCGCCATCCTTGCCTTCGACGGGTTCCTGAAGCTCTACCGCGAGGATACCGACGACGAGACCGAGGAAGAAAACCGCATGCTGCCGCCCATGGCCGAGCGCGACGCGATCGCGCTGGCCGGGCTCGACGCGACCCAGCATTTCACCCAGCCCCCGCCCCGCTACTCGGAGGCGAGCCTCGTCAAAAAAATGGAGGAGCTGGGCATCGGTCGGCCCTCCACCTACGCCTCCATCCTGTCCGTGCTGCAGGACCGAAATTACGTCCGCCTGGAAAAACGCCGCTTCATCCCCGAGGACCGCGGAAGGCTGGTCACCGCCTTCCTGACCAGTTTCTTCGAGCGTTACGTGGACGTGAATTTCACCGCCGGGCTCGAGACCGAACTCGATGAAATTTCCGCCGGCCACAAGGATTGGCGCGCGGTGATGCGCGCCTTCTGGGCGGATTTCTCCCACGCCATCGAGCAGACCCGCGACCTCAAAATCAGCGACGTGATCGAGGCGCTCGACGCCGATCTCGGGCCGCATTTCTTTCCCCCCCGCGCCGACGGGTCCGACCCGCGCCGCTGCCAGGCCTGCGGCACCGGCCGGCTGGGGCTCAGGCTCGGGCGCTATGGCAGCTTCATCGGCTGCTCCAATTATCCCGCCTGCCAGTTCACCCGCCCCCTGGTCAGCCAGGCCGACGGCCAGGACGGCGCCAGCCTGAAGGAAGGCACGCGCGAATTGGGGCCCCATCCCGACCACGGCGAAATGGTCTCGGTGCGGCGCGGCCCGTATGGCCTGTATGTGCAACTGGGCGAAGCCGCGGACGACAAGACAAGGCCCAAGCGCGTGGCGCTGCCCAAGGGGGTCGATGGCGAAACCATGACCCTCGACCAGGCGGTGGCCCTGCTGTCCCTGCCGCGTGACATCGGGCTGCACCCGGAAACCGGGGAACTCATCGCCGCGGGGCTCGGTCGGTTCGGCCCGTTCGTCAAAATGGGCGGCGTGTTCGCCTCCCTCGACAAGGACGACGACGTGCTGACCGTGGGCATGAACCGGGCGGTCGATCTGCTCGCCAAAAAACTGGCCTCGGTCAGGAACCTGGGCGAGCACCCGAAGGACAAGCAGCCGGTGCTGGTGCGCAAGGGTCGGTTCGGCCCCTACGTGCAGCACGGCAACACGGTGGCCAACCTGCCGCGCGGCCTGACGCTCGAGGACATCGCGTTGGCGGAGGCGGTGACCCTGCTCGCCGAACGGGGCAAAACCCTGGCAGCGCGCGGCAAGGGCGGCGCCAAAGGGGCAGCCAAAGGGGGAACCAAAGGGGCGGCCAAAGGAGCAGGCGCCAAAGCGGCCACCAAGGGCGGCGCGAAACAGACCACCAAACCTGGCACAGACGGCGTGGCCAAGCCCGCCACCAAGGCCGCCGCGAAGCCGGCCCGTGGCAAACCCAGTAGTGGCCAACCCAGTGGCAAACCCCGCGGCAAGCCCGCGGCCAAAGGCGCCAAACCCGTCACCGCCAAACGCACCCGCCCCTCAACCCGCTCGACCGACTGACCATGGCGAGGGCCAGACCGGGCGCGAAACGCCCCGGGAAGCGCAACCGGGACGCCGCTTCTTCCGCCCCACCCAGCCGCGCCGAGATCGCGGCGTTCATCGACCAGCAGGGCGGGCGGGTCGCCAAACGCGACATCGCGCGCCACTTCAACCTGACCCCGCGCGACCGGGTGGCGCTCAAGGCCACGCTCAAGGGTCTCACCGCCTCGGGCGCGATCACCGAGGCCGGGCACCGGCGCTTCGCCGCCCACGGCGCCATGCACGACGTGATGGTGATCGAAATCACCGGCACCGACAGCGAGGGCGATCCGATCGGCCGCCCCCTGCGCTGGACCGAGCCCGCGCCACCGCCCGTGATCTGGATGGCGCCGGAGCCGCGCGGCCAGGCGGCGCTGGCGCCGGGGGCGCGGGTGCTGGCGCGTCTGAAGCCGATCGCCCCCGGCCGGTTCGAGGGCCGCACCATCAAGCGCCTGGCCGAGGCCGGGCGCATCATCGGCGTCTACCGCGAAGCGCCGGCCGAACCCGTGGCCAGGCCGGTGCGCATCGCCGGCCGCATCGTCCCCACCGACCGGCGCGCCCGCGCCGAATGGGTCGTGCCGGAAGCCGAGACCGGCGGCGCCGAACCCGGTGAAATCGTGCGCGCGGAACCGCTGCCCCATCATGGCTTCGGCTTGAAACCGGCGCGCGTGGTGGAACGCCTGGGCCGGCTCGACGAGGCCCGGGCGGTCAGCCGCATCGTCATCGCCGGCGCCGGCATTCCCGACGAATTCCCGCCCGGCGTGCTGGCCGAGGCCGAGGCCGCCGGCCCACCCCACCCAGCCGGCCGCGAGGATCTGCGCCACCTCGCGCTCGTCACCATCGATGGCGCCGACGCGCGGGATTTCGACGACGCGGTGTTTGCCGAGCCCGACGGCACCGGCTTCCGCCTGGTGGTCGCGATCGCCGATGTCGCTGCCTACGTCACCGAAGGCTCCGACCTCGACCACGAAGCGCGGCGACGCGGCAACAGCGTCTATTTTCCCGACCGTGTCGTGCCGATGCTGCCCGAGGCGCTCTCCAACCATTGGTGCAGCCTGCGCCCCGAGGAAGACCGCGCCTGCCTGTTCGTGGAGTTGCGGGTGGACGCCGGCGGCCACAAAATCGCCCACCGCTTCGGGCGCGGTCTGATGCGCAGCGCCGCCCGCCTGACCTACGAGTCCGTCCAGGCCGCCGAGGATTCCGGCACCGACAGTGCCATGCCGGCCGGCACCCGGGCGCCCCTCTACGCCGCGTTTCGCGCGCTGCTGGCCGCCCGCCAGGCCCGTGGCACGCTCGACCTCGATCTGCCGGAGCGCCAGGTCACCCTCACGCCGGAAGGCAAAGTGGCCGCCGTCGTGCCCCGGCCGCGCCTCGACAGCCACCGGCTGATCGAGGAATTCATGGTGCTGGCCAATGTCGCCGCCGCGGAGGAGTTGGAAAAACTGCGCCAGCCCTGCGTCTACCGGGTCCACGCGCCGCCCTCGGCCGAAAAACTCGAGGCGCTGCGTGAATTCCTCGGCAGTCTGGACATTTCCCTGCCACCCGGAGACACGGTCCGTCCCGCCGACCTCGATCGGGTGCTGAAACGCGTCGCCGGCACCGCGCAAGCGCCCCTGGTGAACGAAACCGTGCTGCGCAGCCAGTCCCAGGCCGCTTACGACATCGATAATATCGGGCATTTCGGCCTCGCGCTGCGGTCCTATGCGCATTTCACCAGCCCGATCCGGCGCTATGCCGACCTGCTGGTGCACCGGGCCCTGATTCGCGGCCGAAAACTCGGCGAAGACGGCTTGCGCGCCGACGATATAGGCTCGCTCGGGCTGGCCGCCGAGCACGTCACCGCCACCGAGCGCCGGGCCACCCTCGCCGAGCGCGAGGCGCTCGACCGCTACATGGCCGCCTATCTGAGCGACAAACAGGGCGCGCTGTTCGCGGCGCGTGTGTCCGGCGTAACACGGTTCGGCGCGTTCGTAACCTTGGCCGATACCGGTGCCTCGGGCATCGTGCCAATTTCGTCCCTGGGGGACGATTTCTGGGTGCATGATGAACGCCAACAAGCTCTGGTCGGCCGCCGCAGCGGTCGCACCCTGCGGCTCGCGCAAACCGTGACGGTGCGGCTGATGGAAGCCGCGCCGCTGACCGGCGGGCTGGTTTTCAATCTGGCGGACGCGCAAGCACCGGCGGGCCGCCCGCCAGCACGGGGCAAGGGGCGCCGTGGCCGCTGACGCGGATCGTCGCAGGGGGGCATCCCCCGGCGGCGTGACGCCGCGCCGCGGACGATCTCTGAGGCGATTCCGATCCGGCTGGACCCGCGCCCGGTCGAAACCCGGCGCACATCATCGGGCCCACGGCCTCAGCACCACCCTGCTGCTGTTGCTGCTGTTGCCGGCCATCCCCGCCCGGGCGGCCGCGCCGGGCTTCGACCAGACCCTGGCCACCCGGGTCTTTGCCGCGGCGTTTCGTTTCATGGCACCGCGCGCCCTGACCGCCGTCAGCGCGCAGCAACTGAGCGAATGGGGGCTGCACGGCATCACCGCCCTGGCCCCCGACCTCACCCCGCAACTGGCCGGCGCCACCATCACCTTGACCGGCCCCTCCGGCGTGCTGGCCAAGTTCGCGGTGCCCTCGCCCGAGGATGCCGATGGCTGGGCCGGGCTGGTGGCGGCCATGAACGCCGCCGCCTATCACCGCAGCGCCGCCCTGCGGCGGGCCGGCACGCAGGGCGTGATCGAGAGCTTCTTCGATGAACTGTTCAACCACCTCGACCCGTACAGCCGCTATGTCGGGCCGGTGGCCGCGGCCGCCGACCGCGACTGGCGCAACGGCGTCGCTGGCATCGGCGTCGCGCTGGCCGGCCGGCGCGGCGACATCAGCATCGGCAAGGTCGTCAGCCAGGGCCCGGCCGATCTCGCCGGGCTGCGCGCGGGTGACGTGCTGCGCCGCATCAACGGCGTCGTCCTTCGCGACGCCGACCCTGATTATGTGCTGGCCGAGCTCAACGGTCCGCCCGGCAGCGTGGTCGAACTGACCGTGCGGCGCGGCAAAATCCGGCAAAGCGTCACCCTGACCCGCGCCGATGTCCCGGCGGACACGGTGGCGCTCACCCGGGACGACGGCCTGCTGGTGCTGCACATCACCGGCTTCACCGCCAGCACCGCGGATCTGGTGGAAAGCGCGCTGCGCCAGGCCTTCGCCGAAACCCACCAGCCGGCCGGGGTCGTGCTCGATCTGCGCGGCAACCGCGGCGGTCTGCTCAGCCAGGCGGTCGGCATCGCCAGCGCGCTGATGAACCGCGGTGTCATCGCCACCACGATCGGGCGCGACAGGCTGGCCGATCATCAATGGGTCGCCAACGGACCAGACCTCGCCCAGGGCGTGCCCATGGCGGTCCTGGTCGACGGGCGCACCGCCAGCGCCGCCGAGGTGCTGGCCGCGGCGCTCTCCGATAATGGCCGCGCCATGGTGGTCGGCAGCGCCACCTACGGCAAGGGGCTGGTCCAGACCATCGGCCCGATGCCAGATGGCGGAGAATTATTCATCACCTGGAGCCGCCTCCTCGCCCCCGATGGCTGGCCCTTGCAGAGCCTCGGGGTGATGCCCGAGCTTTGCACCAGCCTCGGCCAGGACGCGACCGACCAGCAATTGCAGGCCCTGGCCAACGGCACCAGTCTCGGCGCCGGCCGGCTCGCGCTGCATCGGCGCATCCGCCCGGAAACCCCGCTCGCGGAAATCGTCGCGGTGCGTAACACCTGCCCGGCCGATCTCGGCCACGCGACCGACATGGCGGCGGCACGGTTCCTGATCGGCAATCCGGTCGCCTACGCCTCCGGGCTCGCGCCGCTCTAGGCGGTCGCGCGCCCAGGCCGGTCGCGCGCCCAAGCTGGCCGCGCGTTCAGGCCGGCCGCGCGCTCAGGCCGGGATCGGCCGTGCGGGCCTCAGCGTCAGATACGCGCCCGCCAGCATGATCGCCATACCCACCGCCGAACGCGGCGTCAGGGTTTCGTGAAAAACCGCCACCCCGAGCCCGACCGCAACGATAGGGGAAATGAACGCGTAAGCGCCGGCGCGCGCCGCCCCCCACAGCCGCAGCAATTCCAGGTAGGCGGTATACGCCACGATGGAACCCAGCAGCACCAGGAACAGCCAGCTCGCCCAGGTGGCGAAATTCCACGCCATCGGTGCCCCGATCCGCGCGCCCGGCTCGAGCACCAAAGCGGCCACCAGCAGAACGCTCCCGCCCAGCAACATGGTGCCCCCCGCCACCGGCGCGGGCCCGTAGGCGCGGATCAGCGGCCGGGAAATCACGCTCCCCAGCGCGTAAATCAGCGCGCTGAGCACGATCGCCGCCGCTCCCAGCACGGGAAATCCGCCACCCCGCTGGTCGGGCCCCGCCCATGCCGCCGCGATCGCCGGATAGAACAGAACCACCAGCCCAACCACGCCCACCCCGATGCCCAGGCTGCGCGGCAGGGTCAGTCGGTCCTGGCGAAATGCCACTCCGAACAGCAGCAGGGCCACCGGCATGAACGCCAGATCGAGCACCGCCGACAGCCCGGAGCTGACGAATTCGGCGCCCCAGAACAGCAGCGGATACGTGCCCACCATCAGCAGGGCGGTCACCGCCAGGAAGCGCGGCCAATCCGCGCGCGCCGGCAGCGGCAGCCTGCCGCGCAGCGCAAGTCCGGCCAGCAGCAGCAATCCGGCGCAGCCGAAGCGGGTGCCGGCCAGGAACAGTGGCGGAATTTGCCGCAGATCGTATTTCAGCGGCACCCAGGTGCCGCCCCACAACAGGCACACCAGCAGGAACAAGGAAATACCGGCGCGGGGGGGCGAATTCTGGGTCACGAGCCGCGAAAAGCCCGCATCCGCGCGTCCTCGCAATAGGGCGGCACGCGCGGCGGATCTGCTTCCCGCGCGCCGGCAGTCAGCCCGAGGGCAGCACCGGGTCGGCCGCGACGAAATCCCGCGCGTATTTGGCCGCGTTTTCGCTGCGACTCGTCTTGCCGCTGGTGGTCTTGACCAGCCAGCCCTGGGCGACGATGCGGATATCCGAGCAGGGCACCCCCACTTCCTCGACCACGGCGCGGTTGATGTCGCGCTGAATCTCGCTATCCCGCGTCGCGTCGTCATCGCGCTCGGCGACGACGATCAGCAGTTCCGAACCGGATTTTTCCGAATAGCGCCCGAACGCCACCGCGCGGCCGGGCTTGACCCCGCCCACCCGGGAAACCGCGGCCTCGATATCGTGCACGAACACGTTCTTGCCGTTGATGATGATGATATCCTTGGTCCGCCCGACGACGAACACCTCGTCCTGGTCGAGAAAGCCGATATCGCCGGTGCGGTACCAGCCCTGATGGAAGGCGGCGCGGGTCGCGGCGTCGTTGTTGTGATAGCCCGAGAACATGTAGTCGGCCCGGATCGCGAGCTCGCCGAGTTCGCGGCTGCCCACGAATATCCCGTCGCGCAGCACCGCCACCGCGCATCCGGCGATTGTTCTGCCATTGGAAAGCAGGGTCAGCGCCGGTCCATCCGGCGCGGGCGGCGCGACCGGTCCCAGCGCGTTGACACCGGCCGGATCGACGCTCAGGCGGCGCACCGGCCGGGTCGGGTCGGACTGGCTGACCGCGAACACGGTTTCGGCCATGGCGTAGCAGGTCTGCAGGGTTTCGGCGCGGACCCCCTCCTCGCCGAACCGATCGAGAAACGCATCGAAGGCCGCGGCCTTGCAGGGTTCCGAGCAGCTGATCAACGCCACCAGGGAATTCAAGCGCCAGCGCCGCTTGCGCGAAATCCGCCGCGCCAGGTGCAGGAAGGCGAAATTCGGCAGCCAGGCATGGGTGCCGCCAAACCGCTCGATCGCCTCGAGGAACAGTTCGGGCTGCGCGACCCACACGAACGGATCCATCGACAGAATGGGCACGCCAAGCCATACCGGCAGCAGGAAGCTCGAAATCAGTCCCATGTCGTGGTAGAGCGGCAGCCACGAGACGATTTTCGCGTGTTCGGGATTTAACCCCAGCGCCGCGCGGTAGGCGGCAAGCTGCCGCGCGATACTGCCATAGGACAGCGCCACCCCCTTCTTCATGCCGGTGGTGCCGGAACTGTGCTGCAACAGCCCGACCGCATCCGAGTCCGGCAGGGTGGCGGGCAGCGGCGCGGGCGTCACCGCATCCACCGCGCTGATCGGCACCACCCGCGCGCCGCTGCCCTCGGCGCATGCCCCCATGTCGGCCAGCAGGTCATCCGGGACCAGCACCAGGGGCGGGCGGTTGAACGCGAGCACGGTCTTGTGCTGGTGCCAATAGAGCGCCGGATCCTGCTTGGCCGACGGACAGGGCAGAAAACTCGGCACGAGGCCCGCCAGCATGGCGCCCAGAAACGCGGCTGGCGCGTCCCGGTCCTGGCGGATCACGAGCATCACGGTCGCGCCGGCCGGCACCTCATGCGCGGCATACAGCGCGGCAAACTGCCGGGCCCGGCGCAGCGCCTCGCCCAGGGTAACCTCCGTCCAGCCACCAGCCTCGTGGAACTGCCCGAACACCGCGCCGGGGTCGGCCTCGGCGCGGGCGAGAACAGGCCCGAGAAACGCGTTCTCGGCCAGGGCCGCGGCCGCGGCGACGTGGCTCACGGCCTCAGGCCGATTTATTGACATGGGCGCGGACGATCCGGGCCAGCGCGCCCACGTTCTCGATGTTGTCCATTTCATCGGTCGTGAATTCAAACCCGAGCGCGTCCTGAATTTCCATGATCAGCTCGACCTGTTTGAAGGAATCCCAGCCGAAAACGTCCTTCGCCGTCAGGTCCGGGGTGGCCGTGATGTCCTTGCGCTCGAACACGCGCTGCAACAGGGTGGTCAGAAAGGCGAAGCTCTCAGCCTCGGTCATGGTGGGTTCCCTTGCACGGTCGGGGCCAATCGGAATCAGGGTCTCCCCAGGGTTTTACGCAGCCGCCCGGTAAAGCGGCAAGGGCGAATTCGCGCGAAAGCCGCACCCCCGCGGAAAACCGGCCCCTCGGCCGGCGCCCCGCGCGCCATCACCCCACGCAGGCCAGAACGGCCCGACAGAGCGCCACCCAGTCCTCGGTGCGCGCGCCCCGAACCAGGTTGAGGTTCACCTGGGTCATGACCCCCGGCAAGGTCGCCACCACCAGCCCGGCATCAACCTGCCGGGCCGTGATCTCGCGCGATCCGTCATGGCCGACGCAAACCAGCGTGGCCGGCCCGATCGCGCGCAAGCCCGCGTGCAGCCGCGCCACCATCGGCTCCGCCAACCTCCCCGACGCCGTCTGATAGAGAAAGAACTTTCTTCCCTGCTGGATTTCCTTGACGATCTTGTCGCGCAGAAACGCCGTGCGTTTGCAGAGCTTGCCGAACAGAACGTCTTCCGCCTCGACCCCTTTGTAGAGAAACGTATGGGTCCGGAAAAAGCGTGGATCCTCGAGCATGTATTCATGCGACGGATTGAGCGACAGACGGGTGGAGGCCGGCGACCCGACATCCTCGAACCTGGCTTCGAGCATCGCCGCCAGGTCGGCCGCCCTGACCACCGAGAATCTCAGCAACCCGAGCGGCTCCAGGCCGCAAGCCCGCTGGACCAGGCCGAACTCACAATTCTCGCCGAGGGATTCGAAGCGCCTCAGTATCGCGGCCGCGTCGTCCGTGGCATCGCCCCCCTCGGCGCCGACCGACACCGTGTCGTCCGGGGTATCGATCTCGGACAACTCGGCTTTTCCCCCCGCCGCCGCCGCGCTTTCCGCCATGACGAGGCTCGCCGCCAGATTCGCGACCCGCTTGCTGTTCGGCAGCAACCGATCGAGATACGCCAGCCGCTCGCGCGCCAGGGCCAGGTTCATCTGGCTGCGCGCGCATAAAATCTGGTTCACCAGCAGGTTATGATTGTCGGGCAGCCGCGCCAGGCCCTCGACCAGCAGCGCCTCGGCCTCGTCGAAACGGCCGAGCATGATCAATTCGCCCGAGGCCCCGGTCCAACCGATCGCCCGGTCGGGCGCCAGCGCGATGAGCCGGCGAAACCAGGTCAGTGCCCCTTCGCGCTCCGTGCGCCGATGCAGGGCCTTGGCCCGCTCCTCGACCAGATCGGCCACATCGGGGAAGCGCTCGACCGCCGCCGCGGTCAGCCGGTCGGCCTGGCGAAAATAATTCATCCGCCGCGCCGCCACACATTGATGGACATAGCCCAGCGGATCGTCCGGCAGTCGGGACCGGAGTTCGGTCGCGTGCCGCGCCAGCGCAAGCCAATTCCCCTCGAACGCGGCCCGGTTCGCGGCATGACGCAGCGCCGCCTGCGCCTCGGGTGAAACCGCCGCATCCGCTCCGTCCGGTGTCCGCGCGGGCACCACGAACGGATATTGCGCGAGCTTCGGGGTCAGCGCGGTCAGGCGCCTGTGGGTCGGGAATTTCTCCAGTCCCGATCGCGCCAGCGCGTAGGCGCCATCGAAATCCTCGAGGCGCATGAGCGCCATGGCGCCGAAAAAATACCCATCACCGCTCGCGTCATCGGCGGCCCGCAGCGCCGCGGCGTGGCGCGCCATGGCCACCCAATCCTGGCTACCCCGCGCCTGTTCGAGCGCGGCCCGGATCGCCCCCGCATCCGCCGCCAGGTCGCCCGCCCCTCGTGCCCATCCCTCCACCCCGCCGAGCGGGTTCACGCCGCGTGCGCCAGCACGGACCGGCACAGCGTCAGCCAGGCACGATAGCGCGTCTCGTATTGCGGCGTGCCGACGGCCCGGAGGTTGTCCTGCTCGAAGCGCCCGGGCATGTTCGCCACGAACAGCCCGTCATCGAGCGCGGTGACACCGAACGCCCGGGCATCGTCATGCACCGCGCACACGAACCGGCTGGCCCCCTTGCCGCGTATGGCGGCATGAAGCCGCCGGATCATGTCCTCGGATGGCGGCTCGTTCGGCGCATGGTAGAGGAATATCTTTTTTCCCTCCCGAAGGTCGCGCAACAGCTTGTCCTTCAGAAACAGGGTTCGCTTGCTGAATTTCACCATCAGCGCGTCCTCCGGCTCGGCGCCGAAATTTATGAACGTGTGGGTATGAAACTTCTCACCGAACCTCAGCAGATACTCGCGTGACCGGGTGAGCTCCAGCGTCATCGACTCCGGCTGGCCAATGCCGGCGAACTCGTTCTCCAGCATTTCCGCGAGAGATTCCTCCTTTGTCAGGGAAAACCTGAGCAGGCTCAACGGCTCTATGCCCGCGGTCCGCTGGACGAGGCCGAATTCGCAGTTCGCCCCGATCGATTCGAAGTGCTTGAGCACCGATCCATCGTCCAGCCCATCGCTCCCGGCCGGCTCGTTTTTTTCCACCGATGCCGGCGCCGACACGCCGTCGGTGTTGTGGATCGCGGCCTCGGCCATGATCAGCGATGCCCGCAGATTCTGCGTTATCCGCCCTCCCGGAACGATAGTCTCCAGATGCGCCAGCCGCGCCTTGGCCAGGTCCAGGTCCAGGCGGCGGCGCGCGCATATGATCTGCAGCCCCAGCAGTCCCGGATTATCGGGAAAGCGCGCCAGCGCGTTCGCCAGAACGGCCTCGGCCTCGTCGAACCGTCCGAGAAACATCAGCGCGCCACCCAGGCGGTTCCAGCCTTCTTTTTCGTCCGGCGCCAATTCGGGCAGGCGCCGGAAACAGGCCAACGCGGCTTCCGGCTGCTTCAAATTGTGCAGCGCCTTGCCGCGCTCGCACAAGAGATGAAAATCATCGGGAAATCGGGCAAGCGCCGAGGCCGCGAAGCTCTCGGTCTGGCGGTTCAATCTCAGCTTGCGCAGCGCGAGGCTTTGCGCCCGGTAGCCCATGACGTCATCGGGCGCCAACCGGCACAGCCTGGCCGCGGCGACACGCAGGGTCTTCCAATCCTGCTTGGCCTGAAGCCCCCTCACCTCGCGGCGCAAATCCTCGAGGCTCGGCGCCATCTCCGCCGCGGTCGCCGGTTTGTCCTCGCCGTCGCGCCGGTCCTGTCGGGCGTCCCCCCTCCCGGCCCGGCCGGAATACCGGATGGCAAGCAGGCGGCGGTGGTCGGGAAACCGCGCGAGCCCCTCGGCGATCAGTTCGCCCGCGGTCTGCCCTTGCCCCAACCGCCTGAGCGCGACGGCGCCAAAGAAATACCCATCACCACTCTCGGGGTCCGTCTGCCGCAGGCTCATCGCCATGTCCGCCACGCTCGACCAATCCTGGCTGAACAAGGCGGTTTTTATGGCAAGGCGAAGGTCGGACGAATTGTCTATCATCATGGCCCCCGAATATCATACCCGCCGCGACCACCCAAGCATCCCGCGCGGCGAATTCGCCCTCTGGCGGAGGGCGGCGCCCGGCGCCGCGATATCACGGGCAGGGCAGCGCCTGGTTGGCCAGAGCCCGCGCCCCGCGGGTCCCCGCGAGGTGGGCGTCACGGCCTCATGGCGACGCACCACCCGACGCGACCGCCGCGACGACCGCCTGGCAAATCGTCAGCCAGGCGTTGTAGCGGTCCGCATAGGCCGGTGTTCCGATCGACCGCAGGTTCGAAATTTCGATGTTGGCGGGGAGATTGGCCACGAACAGCCCGTCCGGTTTCGCCGCCACGCCGACCCCTGTTCCCGCCTCCTGGCTCACGCAAACCAGCGGCGCCGGTCCAAGCGCGCGCACCGCGGCATGCAGCCGGAACACCCGCGCGTCCTCCAGTCCGCCATCGGGATGATTGAACATCAGGATCTTGCGACCCTCCCGGATGTCCCGCAGCAATTTATCGCGCAGAAACACGGTTCGCTTGCAGAGTTTCTGAAAAATCGTTTCCTCATCCTCCGCGCCGCGGTTGATGAACGTGTGTGTGTGAAAATACCGGTTATCGGTCAGAACGTATTCCAGCGCCCGGTTGAGGGAAATACCCAGGTTCGCCGGATCTCCGACCGTGTCACACCGCGCCTCGAGCATGGAGGACAATCTCTCGATATCGGTTCCGGAAAACCGCAGCAGGCCGAGGGGCTCGATGCCCGCGGCGCGCTGAACCAGGCCAAACTCGCAATTCGCCCCGATCGACTCGAACCGCTGGAAAATATCGGCCTGCCCGTCACCCGCATAGACCGATGCGACGACGCTGCGCACATCGTCGGCCTCACCGCCCGTGGTAGCCGAGGTCGCGCTTTCGGTCATTTGCACCGAGTTGGCCAGGTTCCGATATTGCGCGCTCTCCGGTGCCACCGCCCACAAAATTTCCAGACGCGCGCGCGCCGCCGTCAGGTCCAGGCGCCGCCGCGCGCAGATGACATGACTGGCCAGCAAGGCGACATGGTTGGGAAACCGCTCCAGGCTCCGGCCGAGAAAATCATCGGCCTCGTCCAGTTGCCCGAGATACATCAAGGACATCGCGACGCCCAGGTGACTCATCGGAGATTCGGGCTGAACCGCCATCAATTTGCGATAACGCTGCAAAGCCGGCTCATGATGCCCGCGGCGGGAAAGCACCTTCGCCCGCTCGATCAGGATCTCGATCGAGTCGGGAAAGCGCTTTTCAGCAACGGCGCTCAGCCTTTCGGCAAGAAATCCCTTGCGGCTTTCGCGCAACGCCTGAACGCCCATCCAGTAACCCGACGGATCATCCGGCTCGATATCACGTAATTGCTCAGTCAACTTAATTAATGTCGGCCAGTCCTCCCGGCTCAGTGCCCGCTTCGCGGCGACCGAAATCGTGTCGTGGTCGCCAGCCGCCACCGGCTCAGGAGATCCACCGCCCCCGCCGGCCATCCGACCCGGCACCGTCTCAGCACCAGACCGCTTCCCATGCCGGCCGTTGCGCGCCTCCACCCGTGGCGCGGCCGGAAGTCCCGCGATCCCATCGTCATCCGGGTTTAATCCAGCGCGCCGGATGGCGGCGCGGGTTCTGGTCGGATCAGCGGTCACAAACTACCTCGTTGCTAAACGGCACCCGGCGCGGCCGGCCGCGGGCTGGCCCGGCCGCGTTGCGTGGAACCTCGTGTTCCACCAAATCTGCTATCCCATTCCCGGGACCTGCCGCCAAACGCGCGGGCTTGGCCACACCCCCGCCAAACCCCCAGCCTCCCGCGCCACACCCCCAACTCCCCCCACCACACCCCCCGGGGGGGGCGGCGGGCGGACAGGGGGTCGCGGCCAGGACAAATAACCTCTTTTCGACAAAGGTCGTTCACCACCATCCGCAATCCAGGCGCGCGCGGGGCTTGACCCTCCCGCCAGGTCCCATCCTGTCGCCGCCCGAGCCATCCGGGCCCGCGCGCAGCCACCCGCAATCGTTGACCGCGTGGCGATGTCATGCGGCCAACCCCTCCGCGCGCCATCCGCGCCTCGCCCGCCCCGCCGTTATGCCAGGGTCGGCGTCAGGCATCGCCGCCCGGGAGGAGGGCGATAACGGCACGGCACAATGTCCGCCACGCCTCGTAGCGGGCGCCACGCATGGTCTTGAGGCTGAGTTTTTCCGCGCTGGCCGGCAGCGTTGCCCGGATCAATCCGTGGCCGGCATCCCGGGCGTCAATCGCATCGCCGCCGCCCCGATCCACGAAAACCAGGGTCGCCGGTCCGATCGCGCGCATCGCCGCATGAAGCCGCGTCACGTCCTCCTCGGCGATCTCCTGTGTGGCGGCTTGAAACAGGAAAATCCTGTTACCCGCCTCGATATCCTTGAGCAGTTTCTCCCTGAGAAATTCGGTCCGCCGGCAAAGTTTACGAAACAGCGTCGCCTCGTCCTCGGAGCCGAGATTGATGAATGTATGGGTCCGAAAATACCGTTTATCCGCCAACATGTATTCGTTGCTCACGTTCAGCGATAACGTCATCGTCGCCGGTGTGCCGACATCGGCCAGTCTCGTCTCCAGCATCGCCGCCAACTGAGTGGCGCTGATCGCCGAAAAGCGTAACAGGCCCAGCGGCTCCAGTCCCGCCAGCCGCTGCACCAGGCCGAACTCGCAATTCGCGCCGAGTGACTCGAACCGCTTCAGTAATTCCGCATCCCCATCCGGCGCCATCGCCCCGTGTTCTGACGGATCGACCGATAATTGCCGCTGATCCGCCATCGCCAGGCCGTCAGCCCCGGCCAGAAGATCGGATTTCCTGTTGATCTCGATACTCGCGCGCAGCCCCTGCAGCCGCCCCGCGTCCGGCAATATATCCTCGAGCCGGGATATCCTGGCATCGGCCAGTGAAAAGTCACCCCGCCGGCGCGCGCACTGAACCTGGGCGATCATGATGTTGGCATTTTCCGGCAGCACCGCCAGCGCATCCGCCATCGCCTGCTCGGCCTCGTCGAAGCGCCCGAGCAGCATCAGCGATTCAGCGGTTCCGGCCCAGCCCGCGGTCGATTTCGGATCGATCGCCACCATCCGCCGGTAGCACGCCAGGGCCGCCTCATGCTTGCGGGTCCGATGCAGGCTTCGCGCCCGTTCCTCGAGTATCGGCACGTCGTCCGGAAAGCGCTCCAGCGCCGCCGCGGATTGCTGGTCGGCTTCCCGCCAGCGTTTGGCGCCCCGCAATGCCTGGCACAGCATATGATAGCCCGCGCGGTCCTCCGGGTGCCGCGCCTTCAATGCGCTGGCAAGACCTATCAGGTTCGGCCAGTCCCTGGCCGCTTGCGCCCGCCGTGCCTCGAGGCCCGGCGCCGTGATCGGTTCGGCCGATGCGGGCTTCCGGCCGCCCTCGCCCGCCGGATCCTCCTGCGGGGCACCCGGCGGATCAGCGGTGCGCGCCAGCGTCACCAGGCGTCGGTGTCGGGGAAACCGCTCGGCGCCTTCCCGTGCCAGGGCCTGCGCGGCCGCAACCTGCCCAAGCCGACGCAACGCGAACGCCCCGAAAAAATATCCATCCCCGTGGCCAGGCTCGGCCATCCGCAAACGCGCCGCCTGATCGGCCATCGCCGCCCACTCCCGTCCCGCCTTGGCATGCTGGATGGCATCACGTATCTGAAGCGGATCGGCGGTCACGGGCAATCTCATCATCCGGCTGCGGCACGACTGGCCGGGCGGGCGCGGTAACGGCCAGACCGCACATGGCAGGGCTTCCGGGCCCGATGCAAGCCGGAAACGAGGTGGGCATGAAGGGCATCGGTCTGGTCTGCCTCGCGTCGCTTCTCGCTATGCCGGCCCTGGCCCGCGCCATCACGGCGCAAGCGCCGCTGCCCCAGACGAAGCCGGCCTGGCAGGCGCGTTTCGTCGCGACCCGGCAACAGGCGCGCGCCCACCCGCCGAACCTCGTCTTTCTCGGCGATTCGATCGTCCAGGAACTGCGCAACCGCCAGCCGGAATTCGGGGATATCAACCAGGTATGGCGTCACGATTTCGCCTGCCGGGGCGCGCTCAACCTCGGCTTCAGCGCCGATACCACGGGCAACGCGCTGTGGCGCATCACCCATGGGGCGCTGGCCGGCACGGCGCCGAAACTGGTGGTGGTCATGATCGGCACCAATGATCTGAGCCCGCGCTGGAATGCAACACCCGCGGCAACGGCGGCGGGCGTGCGCGCGGTGGTGGCGGCGGTTCACGCCGCGGTGCCCGGTGCGCATATCCTGGTGCTGGGGCTGCTGCCGCGGCAGAAGCGCAATCGCCCGCGCCGCCAGGCCAATCGCATCCTCGCGCGCATGCCCTGGGCAACACTCGGCGCCACCTACCGCGACATCGGTTCCGTGTTGGGCGAGCATGGCCTGCCGAACCCCGCCTATTATCGCGAGGCCAATTCGTATCGGCCTCTGCTGCACCCCAACGCGGCGGGTTGGGCGCTAATCGCCCAGGCCATAGCCCCCGACATCACCAGCGCCCTCGGTCAGGGAAATTGCGGCAAATCGTGATCGGATCGCCGAAATCAGTCGCGCCGCGCGGAACCGCCCGCGCCCTAATCGAGCGCGTCCGCCTCCCGGTTGCGCAGATGGTCCACGTATTGCTCCAGCCAATGAATCGTATAATCGCCGGCCTGGAATGACGCATCCGCCACGATCATGCGGTGCAACGGAATAGTGGTCTCGATCCCCACGATCGCAAATTCCTCGAGCGCGCGGGCAAGCCTCGCGATCGCCGCCTCGCGCGTCGCCGCATGCACGATCAGCTTGCCGATCATGCTGTCGTAATAGGGCGACACCGTGCACCCGGCATAAAGCGCGGAATCCACCCGCACGCCAATGCCACCCGGCGGATGATACGCCGTCACCCGGCCCGGCGTGGGCACGAAGGTTTCCGGGTTCTCGGCGTTGATCCGCACCTCGATCGCATGGCCGCGAAACTGTATGTCCGACTGCTCGTAGCCCAGCGGCTCACCACCGGCCACGCGAATCTGTTCGGCAACCAGGTCGATCCCCGTCACCATTTCCGTCACCGGGTGCTCCACCTGCAACCGCGTGTTCATTTCAATGAAGGCGAACTGCCCGTCCTGATACAGAAATTCCAGCGTACCGGCATTACGATACCCGAATTTCCGCAGCGCCGCGGTCACGGTGGCGCCCAGCGCATCCCGCTGCGCCGCGCTGATCGCGGGCGACCCCGCCTCCTCGAGCAGTTTCTGGTGGCGCCGCTGCAAGCTGCAATCCCGCTCGCCCAGATGCACCACATTGCCGAACCCGTCGCCCAGCACCTGCATTTCGATATGGCGCGGCCGATCGAGATATTTCTCCATATACACCGCGTCATTGCCGAACGCCGCCTTGGCCTCGGCGCGCGCCACGCGCCACGCCTCCTCGAGCCCGGCCTCGTTATGCGCCACCTTCATGCCACGCCCGCCACCACCCGCGGCGGCTTTTATCAGCACCGGGTATTGAATTTGCGCGGCGCAGGCGCGGGCCTCGTCCAGGCTGGCCAGTGCCCCGTCCGAGCCCGGCACCAACGGGACGCCAAGCTCGGCCATGGTCGTCTTGGCGGTAATCTTGTCGCCCATCATCCGGATATGTTCGGCGGTCGGCCCGATGAACGTCAGGCCATGATCCTCGACCATTTCCGCGAAAATCGCGTTTTCCGACAGGAACCCATAACCAGGGTGAATAGCATCCGCGCCCGTGATCGAGGCGGCGGCAATGATCGCGGCCATGTTCAAATACGAATCGCGCGGGCTCGGCGGCCCAATGCACACGCTTTCATCGGCCAGGCGCACATGCATCGCCTCGGCATCGGCGGTGGAATGCACGGCCACACAGGCAATGCCCAGTTCGCGGCAGGCGCGCTGAATCCGCAGCGCGATCTCGCCCCGGTTGGCGATCAAAATCTTATGAATCATCCGGGCATCACTCGATGATCATCAGCGGCTCGCCAAATTCCACCGGCACCCCGGACTGCACCAGAATGCGCCGGATCGTGCCGGCCCGCGGTGCCTTGATCTGGTTGAAGGTCTTCATCGCCTCGATCAGCAGCAAGGTCTGCCCGGCGGTCACGACCTGGCCGAGATTGACATACGGCGCCGCCCCCGGCTCGGCCGAAAGATACACCACCCCCACCATCGGGCTGGTCACCGCGCCGGGGTGGTTCGCGTCATTACCGGCCGAGGCCGGCGGCGCCCCCGGCGGCTCCGGCAGGCTGGCAACCGCCGGCGCGGCCGGAGCCAACCCGGCGATCACCGGCGCCGGCGCGCGGGCCACCCGCACGCGATAGTCCTTGTCCCCGATCTCGATCTCGGTCAGCCCGGTTTCCGCCAGTATGGCGGCAAGAACCCGTATCGCCTCGGCGTCAATCGGCACGCTCATGGAAACGTCAACTCCTGTAAGGATCGGGCGCTGGCGCCGGCCTGGTCCGGGGTCATGGCAATAGGCCGGCGAGGGCGTGCAGCGCCAGCCCATACCCGCGCGCGCCAAACCCGCAGATAACGCCCTGCGCCGCGCGGGATATCAAAGACGGGGTGCGAAACGCCTCGCGCCGATGAATGTTCGACAGATGCACCTCGACCACCGGGCCAGGATAGGCCAGCAGCGCATCCAGCAACGCCACCGAACACGTCGTATACCCCGCCGGATTGATGATCAGCCCGGCGGTTCGGTGGCGCGCTTCCTGCACCCAGGTAACCAGCGTGCCCTCACAATTGCTCTGCCGGCATTCCACCGCCATGCCCAGCGCCGCCGCCGCCGCCTGACAGGCGGTTTCGATATCACCCAGGGTCTCGTGGCCATAAATCTCCGGTTCCCGCTGGCCAAGCAGGTTCAGGTTTGGTCCGTTGAGAATGGCGATCAGGGGAAGGCTCATCACCGGGGGCGGTTAGCATGGGAACGTCCCCGGGTCCAATCGCCGGGTCCAATCGCCGGGTCCAATGGCCGGGTCCAATGGCCCACGCGAAGGTCGAGGCCGCAACCGCCCCCGCGCCCGGATTACCACCAGAGCCGTGCCACGGTCACCCCGCGCCACCCATCGGCTTCGGGCCAAGGCCCGCGAGGCCCATCCTCCCCTCATGCCCGGCAATCAGACCGCGCGGCACCCCCCATCACTTGCCCATCACTGGCCCGTCACTTACCCGTCACTTGCCCGTCACTTAAACGTCACGTCCGTGCCGCCATGTCCGTCGCTGGCCAGGCCGAAGCTCCCGGTCGCGTAATTCCCGCTGAATGTCAGGCTCGCCACCGCGGCGCCGTTCTCGGTCAGGGTCAGTGTGTGGTTCGCGTAGGTTTCCCCATTCGCCAGCGTGTTCAGCAGGTCGATCACGCTGCCCGCCTGGAACCCCGCTATCGTGCCCAGGAATTCCGACGGATTGGCCAGATCCAGCCGGTTGCTGCCCGCCAGGAACTGCACCGTCTGCCCCGCATCCGCGCCCGCCTGCAAACTCAGCAGGCCATGGTCGTAAATCCGCAGCTTGCCGCTGCCCGTCACCGTATCAGCGAAACTCAGCTGGCCATGGGTCGTGGCAATCGTGCCGTCATTCGTCACCGCACTCAGTATCTCGCCCCGCGCCACCAGTGTCGCATCGCCCGCAACCGTCAGCGCCGCGACCGAGATCGTGTTGCCCGCATTCAGCGCCGCGAATTTCCCCGCCTCCAGCGCCAGCGTGCCCGCCCCGTTGATCTGCCCGGCAAGCCGCATCCCGGTCGTCTCCCCGCCCGAGAGCGCAAGCGTTGCCCCCGCCGCCGCTTCCAGCGTACCCAGCACCTCGATCGGCCCGGAAAGCGTCAGCGCCAGCGTCCCCGAGGTCGCATCGATCACCCCGTGGTTAACGATCGGGCCGGTAATCGTGCCCGAGCCCGCAAGCGTCGCCCCAGCCTCGATCGTCACCGCCCCCGAAAGCGTGGTCGCACCCCCCAGCGTCAACTGGCCATAATCATTCACCATGCCGGCAAATACGTTGCTGCCATCCAGCGTCCAGTTGGCGCCGGAAGCCACATCCAGCGTCGAGAACCCGGTATATTCACTCCCCAGCCCCGAAAGCGTGCCCGCAACACTCCCGGTCAAGTCCAGCACATCCCCCGCACCCGCATCGGCCGCAACCTGGCCCACGAACGCCGCCCCGGCATAAACCGCGAGCGTCGCGGCTTTGGCGCCGAACTGCACCGCATCCGCGCCACCCGCCCCCGCGATCAACCCACCCTGGTCGATCAGGGTTGCGCCCGACAGATAAACGCCAATGCCGTTGGTCCCCACCAGATTGCCGGAAACCCCGGCAGCACCACCGGCGATCGTGCCGGAATTGATCAGCGTGCCGCCGATGACAACGGCCCCGGCATTTCCATTACCGGGCAAATATGCACCGTCGCCGCCGGCGCCGCCGAATATGCCGCCGCCATTGGTGAATACCCCGCCCGCGAGATCGAGCCCGACGCCACCCGAGCCGGCATAGACGGTGGCGAACCCGTTGCTACCCTGCACCGTGCCGGAATTGCCGAAGCTGCCGCCATACATCAACACCGCGGCCCCGCCATTGGCACCATCGGCAATCAAACCGCTGTTGGTGACGCTGCCGCCATCAACCACCACCCCGGTTCCGCCATAGCCATTATACGCGCCGCCATAGCCGGCCGCGCCGCCCATGATGGTGCCGGAATTATCCAGGCTGCCGCTCGACAGCACCACACCGGCGCCGCCCTTGCCACCATAGTAACTGGCGCCGCTGCCGCCAGTGCCACCCGAGATGCGCCCATTATTGGTCAGCGTGCCGCCATCTATGGCAACACCCGCGCCGCCGGTCGGCCCATACCGGTCCGCGGACGGGCCATAGCCGCCCATACCACCGGTCAGCGTGCCGCCATTGACCAACGTGCCGCCGGCGACCGTCAGCGCAACAGTGCCAGGCGCACCAGTTGCCCCCGCGCCGCCCAGCAGCGTGCCGGTGTTGTCGAGCGTGCCGGTCAGGGTGAGGCCGCCATCGATGGCGCCGACGCCACCGAAGCTGTCATTGCCCGCCAGATTCCAGTCGGACCCCGCGGTGACGGTCAGTGTGGAGAAGCCCGAGATGTTGGCGCTGAGCGTGCCGGCATTGGTGCCGGTGAGGATGAGCGCGTCGGCCACGGCTGCGTTGGCGACGATGGCGCCGGCGAACGTGGCGCCGGCGTAGAGTTCGAGCGTGGCGGCCGTGGCGCCGAACTGGATGGCGTCGGCACCGCCATAGCCGGCGATGAGGCCGGATTGGTCGATCAGGGTGCCACCCGAGAGATAGACGCCAACGCCGTTGGCGCCCCTGCCAAACAGGCCTGCGCCGCCCGCGCCGCCTTCGATGGTGCCGGCATTGATCAGCGTGCCGCCGGAAAGAGCAACCCCGGCCCCGCCGCCGCCGGCGTAATTATTGAAGGCGTTGCCACCCACGCCGCCCTGGATGGTGCCGGCATTGGTCAGCGTGCCGCCCAAGACGCTGATCCCGACGCCGCCCGCGCCGCCGTAATTGTTGTAGGTGGCAGCCCCCACCCCGCCGACGATGCGGCCATAATTGAGGGCCGTGTCGCCCACACCGATGGTCAGTGCCGTCGCGCCATAATTGCTGCTGCCGGTAGGCGTGATGGCGCCGGTGGTGGTGATGGTGAGGCTTGGCGCGTACACGCCCGCGCCGGCGGTGACCGGGTGAGTGAGGTCGGTGCTGATGACGCTCACGACATTGGTCAGCGTCAGCGTGGTATTGCCGCCGCTGGTCGCGTAGCGGAACACGCCCGTGGGGTCGGTGGCGTTGTTGATATCCAGCGTGATGGTCGTGGTGCCGTTGGAAAGTTCGAGGCCGGTGCCGGCGACGTAAGTTTCGGAAGTGGCGACGAAACCGTCGAGCGTCAGCGTGTCGGCGGTGGCGAAGCCGTCGATGGCGATGCCGGAGGAGAAAGCGGTGTAGGTGCCAGTCGCGGTCCAAGTGCTGCCGGTGGCGAAATCGAGCGTGCCGAAATTCGTGTATTCGGAGCCGAGGCCGGAAAGCGTGCCCGCAACACTCCCCGCCAAATCCAGCACATCCCCCGCACCCGCATCGCCCGCAACCTGGCCCACGAACGCCGCCCCGGCATAAACCTCGAGCGTCCCCACACCACTCAGCGAAACCGCATCCGCCCCGCCATACCCGGCAATCAACCCGGACTGCGCAACCAGCGTGCCACCCGAAACATCAGCGCCCACGCCACCCGTAATGCTGCCGTCATTCGTCAGCGTGCCACCCGAAAGCGAAACACCCGCACCGCCCGCACCGCCCGCACCGTTACCATAGCCGCCCAGGCCACCCGTAATGCTGCCGTCATTGCTCAGCGTGCCGCCGGAAAGAGCAACCCCGGCCCCGCCGCCGCCGCAGTTGGGGCCGCTGCCGCCCGCGCCACCGGAGATGGTGCCGTCATTGGTCAGCGTTCCAGCCGAGAGGGCAATCCCGGCCCCGCCGCCGCCACCGAAGTCGCCGCTGCGGCCGCCGGTGCCGCCTTCGATGGTGCCGGCGTTGGTCAGCGTGCCACCCGAAAGCGAAACACCCGCACCACCCGCACCGCCCGCACCGGAACCAGAGCCGCCCAGGCCACCCGTAATGCTGCCGTCATTCGTCAGCGTGCCACCCGAAAGCGAAACACCCGCACCACCCGCACCGCCCGCACCGGAACCAGAGCCGCCCAGGCCACCCGTAATGCTGCCGTCATTGCTCAGCGTGCCGCCGGAAAGAGCAACCCCGGCCCCGCCGCCGCCGCCGCCGTTGGGGCCGCTGCCGCCCGCGCCACCGGAGATGGTGCCGTCATTGGTCAGCGTTCCAGCCGAGAGGGCAATCCCGGCCCCGCCGCCGCCACCGAAGTCGCCGCTGCGGCCGCCGGTGCCGCCTTCG
>JAJXVA010000169.1 GCA_021782435.1 Pseudomonadota bacterium | reverse complement strand
CGGCCCACGGGCAGTGCGCCCGGGAGCGCCTCGGTCTCGAACCCGTTGCCGAACCCGCTGAGATAGCGCAGTCCGGCGGTGATACCCCCCCCGTCCATGGCCCCTACACCGCTTCGGGCTTCAGCACGCCGCGCCGGATCTGATCTTCCTCGATGGATTCGAACAGCGCCCGGAAATTCCCTTCGCCGAACCCGTCATCGCCTTTGCGCTCGATGAACTCGAAGAATACCGGACCGATGACATTGGCCGAGAAAATCTGTAGCAGCAGGCGTGCCTTCCGGGTCTCCACGACCCCCTCACCGTCGATCAGAATGCCGTTCTTCTTCAGTCGGGCCAGATCCTCGGCGTGGCCGGGCAGGCGCGTGTCCACCCGCTGGTAATACGTGTCCGGTGGCGCCGGCATGAAGTCCAGGTCGCGCGTCCGCAGTTCCTCCACCGAGGTGTAAATGTCACACGCGCCCATCGCGACGTGCTGAATTCCCTCGCCCTTGTACAGGCGCAGATACTCCTCGATCTGGCTCTTGTCGTCGGCGCTTTCGTTCAACGGTATGCGTATCCGCCCGCACGGGCTGGTGATGGCCCGCGAAAACAGGCCGGTCAGCTTGCCTTCGATGTCGAAGAACCGGATCTGGCGGAAATTGAACAGGCGCTTGTAGAAATCGTACCAGACATCCATCCGCCCGCGGTGCACGTGATGGGTGAGATGGTCTATGTAATAAAGGCCCACCGGCTCCGGCGCGGGGTCGATATCCCCGATCCAGTCGAATTCCGCGTCATAGGGCGAGCCCTTGGCGCCGTAGCGGTCGATAAAATAGAGCAGCGACCCGCCAATGCCGCGTATCGCCGGCGCGTCCAGGGTTTTCTGGCCATCCGCTGTGGTCACCGGCTCCGCGCCCAGTTCGATCGCGCGGCGATAGGCGTGGCCCGCATCCACCACCCGGAAGCCCATGCTGGGCACGCTCGGCCCGTGTTCAGCGGCGAAGCGCGCGGCATGGGTGCCCGGCTCATGGGTCACCAGGTAGTTGATGCCGCCTTGCCGATACAGCGTGCAGTCCCGGTAGCGGTGCTTGGCGACCGGGGTGAACCCCATGGTGGTGAACAGCGTTTCGAGTGCGCCGGCATTCGGGCTCGCGAATTCCACGAATTCGAATCCGTCGGTTCCCATCGGGTTGTCCGCGGTAATCGCCGCTGGTGCTGCGTCATGCGGAAACGGGCCCATTGCTGCCTCCTGATCGGTTTTGTCGCATAACTACGCCCGGCCTCGCGCACGGTGTGTGCCAAATCTGGCGCGCAGCCATAAAACCATGCAAGATCGAGGCTTTGAATGGGGGATTCGTGCGCAGCCATGGTCACTTTGGACGGGTTCGACCGTAAAATCATCGCCGCCTTGCAGTCAGACGGGCGGCTGACCAACCAGCAACTGGCGGACAAGGTGGGGTTGTCGCCCTCACAATGCTCGCGCCGCCGGGTCGGGCTCGAGCAAACCGGCATCATTCGCGGTTACCGCGCCGATATCGTGCCCGAGGCCGTGGGCTTCGCGATACTGGCGTTCATCCAGGTCACGCTCGCGACCCATACCCGGGACAACGCGCAGCTCTTTCGCCGCCTCGTGCTGTCCGCCCCGTCCGTCCAGGAGGCCCATGCCCTGACCGGGGACGCGGATTACCTGCTGAAAGTCCGCCTCGCGACCCTGTCGGAGCTGGCCGCCTTCGTGAACGAAACCCTGCTCGCCCACCCGTCGGTCGCCCGCGTGTCGAGCTCGGTGGTGTTCGAGAGCCTGAAGGACCACGCGGCGTTGCCGATAAAATAACCCCATCCCGCCGCGCCGCATCCGGGCGGGCGGGTAGCGGCGAAACGCCCGATACCCGCCCCTGTTCCCCACCAGTCACGCGCTCGCCGGGGCGCCCGCCCGCGGCCGCAATGCCAGCCAGGCCGTGCCCAGCGCCAGCACCACCACGCTAATCGCGGTACCTTCCGGCCCGTCCTTGCCGCCGCTCAGCCATACCGGCCCGGTGGCGTGGCTGGCCAGCAGATGGTGCTTGAACATCAGCGAACTGTCCGGCACGCCATAGAAAAAGGATTGCGCCCAATCCCACGCCGCGTGCACGCCCATGCCGCACCACAAACTGCCCGTCGCCCGCAGCAGCACGCAAAAAAACAGGCTCGCCAGAACCACATTGGCGATCCCGAGCGGGTTCTCCCCCGGGTTGCTCATATGCGAAAGCCCGAACAGCGCCGAAACCAGCAGCGAAGCCGGCCAGAACCCCATGGCCCGCGTCAGCGCGTTGAAAAAATAGCCACGGAACATCGCCTCCTCGGAGATGCCCACCAGCACGAACCCCAGGCCAACCCAGAGCGCGTAAACCGGTATCGCCACCCCGTGCAGCAATACCCCGTCGAAATGCAGCCCACCCGCGGCCCATTCCACCGCCACGACCAGCGAAAGCAACGGAAACCCCACCGCCAGCCCCAGCGCGTAAAGCCGCCCGGCGCCGTCCAGGCCAAACCCGTAACGCCAAATCCGACGCCCCTCGATCCGCCCCATGATCAGCGTCGCCCCCATCGTGAACACGATCGCGATCGCCTCGTTGAGGACCAACGCGCCCGGCCCCATCGGCGCCTTGCGGTTCGGGTGAACATGAAATCCGTAATGCAGGATCACAAAGGTCAGCCCGCCCATCGCCCCGATCATCGCGACATAGAGCGCCGCCCCCCAGCCCGGCCGTAACCCCTCCGCCCCGCAGAAAATCCTCCGCACCCTGCCCTCCGGTCGCCCCGCAGGATCCCTATTCGGCTCCAACCCCAATCCCGTCATCGCCTGCCCTCCCGTTGCCGCGCCCCTGTGGCGCCCATTGCGCGACAGTACGCATTCAGAACATGCAATGCAAGATACCACCTTAAGCAAGCTATCACGTATAACATACTACCCTTGGGTCGCCGCGCTGCCGCCACCACTTCCGCGCTTTCCAGTCACGGACGCCCCCGCCCCATGCGCATGAACCGCCTCGGCCATACCGGCCTGTTCGTCTCCGAGCTCTGCCTGGGCACCATGACCTTCGGGGGCGGCACCGGCATGTGGCGCGCCATCGGCCAACTCACCCAAACCGAGGCCGAGGCGTTGATCGCCCGCGCGATCGAGGCCGGCATCAATTTCATCGACACCGCCGATGTCTATGCCGAGGGCCTGTCCGAACAGATCACCGGCCAGGCGCTGCGTAATCTCGATATCCCGCGTGAGAGCGTCGTCATCGCCACCAAGGCGTTCGGTCAAACCGGCCCCGGCGCCAATGACCGCGGCAATTCCCGCGCCCATCTCATCGCCGCCTGCCACGAAAGCCTGAAGCGCCTGCAGCTCGACCATATCGATCTCTATCAGATCCATGGGTTCGACCCCGCGACCGACATCCACGAAACCGTCCGCGCCCTCGATACGCTGGTCGAAACCGGCGATGTCCGCTACGTCGGCGTCTCCAACTGGGCCGCCTGGCAGATCGTCAAGGCGCTGGGCATCGCCGAGTGCGAACACCGCGCCGGCTTCGTCTCCCTGCAAGCCTATTACAGCTTGGTCGGGCGCGATCTCGAACGCGAAATCACCCCCATGCTCGACCATGAGGGCCTGGGTCTGCTGGTCTGGTCGCCGCTGGCGGGCGGGTTGCTGTCCGGCAAGTTTCATGGTGATGGCGCCGATACAACCGGCCGCAGGGCCAATTTCGACTTCCCCCCGGTCGATCCCATCCGCGCCGATGCCGTCATCCAAGCCATGCGCCCGATCGCCGAGGCGCATGGCCGCAGTATCGCCCAGGTCGCCCTGGCCTGGCTGTTGCACCGCCGCGCCGTGACCAGTGTCATCATCGGCGCCAAGCGGCTGGAGCAGTTGACCGACAACATTGCGGCCACCAGCCTCGATCTCACCCCGGCCGAACTCGACACGCTCGATGCGGTCAGCGCCCTGACCCAGGAATATCCGGGTTGGATGCTGGCGCGCCAGGGCCAGGCCCGCCTCACCCAACTGGCCAGTGCCAGCCGCCCCAACCAACGCTGATCGCGCGCGAACCCCGGGGCAGGGGGGTCCGCCGCGGCTCCCCGGTCCATGCGCGGCCCATGACCAACCCGTAACCCGCGCCAGGGTTGCGCCCTATCGGCCAGCGGCCCAAATTCCGGAGCCGGACCCGCTCGGGTCCTTACGCGAGGAACATCCGTATGCGCATCCTGGTGGTCGAGGACGACAAGGACGTCGCCAGTTTCATCACCAAGGGCCTGAAGGAGGTCGGCCACACGGTCGAGCACACCACGACCGGCCGTGACGGGCTGTTCCTGGCGGCGACCGAGAACTACGATGCCGTGATCCTCGACCGCATGCTGCCCGGTGGCACGGACGGGCTTTCGGTGGTCGAAACGCTCCGTGCCCAGAACAACCATACCCCCGTGCTCATTCTGTCCGCCCTCGCCCAGGTCGATGATCGGGTGCGCGGCCTGAAATCGGGCGGGGATGATTACCTGACCAAACCCTTCGCCTTCTCCGAACTCGTCGCCCGGGTCGAGGCGCTCAGCCGCCGCCGCAACAGCGAGGGTCCGACCACCCGCCTGACCTGCGCCGATCTCGAAATGGACCTGCTCGGCCGCACCGTCCGCCGCGCCGGCCAGAAAATCGACCTCCAGCCCCGGGAATTCCGCCTGCTCGAATATCTGATGCGCCACCAGGGCCAGGTCGTCACCCGAACCATGCTGCTGGAAGGCGTGTGGGACTATCACTTCGACCCGCAGACCAACGTCATCGATGTGCACGTCTCCCGCCTGCGCCAGAAAATCGACAAACCCTTCCCGACGCCGCTGATCCACACCGTGCGCAGTGCCGGCTATCTGATGCGTGCCGATGGCTGATTAGCGACCCGCATCCCCATGACCGCGCCGCGCGTCCGTCAGTATCCGTCCCTGCTCAAATCCGCGGCGTTCCGCTTCGCCGTGCTGTACGGCATGTTGTTCGGCATCAGCGCGCTCGCGCTGGCCTTTTTCGTCTGGTGGCAGACCGCGGGGTTGCTGCAGCGCCAGACCGCCGCCGCCATCAACGCCGATGCCCAGGGGCTGGGCGAACAATGGACCCAAGGCGGCACCCCGGCGCTCATCCTCACCATCCGCCAGCGCCTCGCCACCAATCCCGACGACAAGGCGATCTATATGCTGGTCGACCCCACCTTCGCCTATGTCGCCGGC
>JAJXVA010000168.1 GCA_021782435.1 Pseudomonadota bacterium | reverse complement strand
ATCCGCTTTCCACGGCGTCCGCGCAGCGAAGACAAAGCCCCGAATGGTTGGCTTGGTTACCCACCTCCGGAAGTACGCGCCAGCAACGCTGGCACTTATGGCCTGGTGCTGGCAATGCCGTGGTCATCGACCCGGCCACCGCTCCTGAGGTGATACAGAACTCTGCCCATTCTGACAGAGAAAATTCAGTCGCATCCGGCCCTATCTGGGCCAACGCGTGCAAAGAACTACCGATCTCGCCTGCCTCGCGCATATTTTCAATTGCGGTGGTTACGATCCGGCGCTTCTCGCGGGCCGCGTCGATTCGACGTGCCAGGGCGTAATCAAGCCAGTCATCTGGAATAATCTGCAGACGTTGCAAATGAACTGAGGTATGCTCACCAAAACGTGCGACCCAAGCGTCATCGGCGGTGAACACCAATACCGGTGCCAACCAAGTCGTGAGGCAACGATGGAGTTGATCAAGGACGGTACGGCAGGAACGTCGCCGAAGCGAGTCTGGACGGTCACAGTAGAGCGCGTCTTTTCGAATATCGAAATAGAATGCGGAAAGGTCCGACGTGCAGAAATTGTGTAGATCGGGCATGATCCCTGTCCAATCATGAGTTTCGACTGCATTGCGTACGGTACGGTCAAGCTCACTGAGGCGATGCAGCACCCAACGCTCCAGATCGGGCATCTGATTTGCCGGCACGATCTCGGTATCGTGGAAGCCATGCAGACTACCGAGCAGCCATCTCAAGGTATTACGCAGCCGTCTATATAATTCAGCCTGTTGCTTCAGGATTTCCTTACCAACACGCAGATCATCGCGCCAGTCAGATGACATTACCCACAACCTGAGAATGTCGGCGCCGTATTGATTGTTTATGTCTTGTGGCGCAACGACATTACCGATCGATTTACTCATTTTTCGGCCCTGGTCGTCCAGCACAAAGCCGTGCGTCAATACCGCGCGGAAGGGCGCATGGTCACGGGTTCCAATCGCTTCCAGCAGGGAGGATTGAAACCAGCCGCGATGCTGATCCGATCCTTCAAGGTAAAGATCGGCCGGCCATGGCAGGCCCTTTTCGAGCAAGGTGAAGACATGTGTGCAACCAGACTCGAACCAGACGTCCACGATATCCGTTACAGGCTCGTAGTCGTCGGGGTTAAGGTCGGGACCAAGAAACCGACTAGGCGGAGAATTAAACCAGGCATCAGCGCCTTCCTGACGAAAAACACTGACTATTTTTCCCATAACGTCCGGATCACGAAGCACCTCACCGGTTTGCCGGTTCACGAATACTGCGATCGGTACACCCCAACTCCGCTGTCGGCTGATACACCAATCCGGCCGATTGGCTATCATTGAGGAAATCCGCCGCCGTCCAGCATCTGGAATGAAACGGATTGCGTTTAGGGCCTCCATGGCCTTGACGCGGATCTTGGTAGGTCCATCCATGCGGATGAACCATTGTGGTGTGGCGCGATAAATCAACGGTGCCTTCGAGCGCCAGGAGTGGGGATAGGAATGGACGAGACCGGCGCGGGCAATTAGTGCGTTGGCATTGGACAGGGCGGTATAAACGGGTTCAGCGGCCTTATAGACGTGAACGCCAGCGAAAAGTGGCACCCATGGGTTGAACGTGCCGTCCGGGCCAACCGTATCTGGTACTTCTAGCCCGAATTCGCGTCCGACCGCGAAATCTTCCTCGCCGTGGCTCGGGGCGGTGTGAACGAACCCGGTTCCTTGGTCGGTGGTGACATGGGCCCCGGGTAGTAATGGCACGGCAAAGTCATACCCACGCCCCCGCAACGGATGCTGGGCTTGAGTGCCTCTCAGGTCAGAACCGGGGAAGCGGTGCAACACTTCAAATTGGGTGATTCCGGCAATTGCAAGAAACGGTTCAAGCAGGGCCTCGGCTACCACCAACCGCTCACCCAGGGCAGCACCCGCGCCCTCTGTTACGGCTTCAACCAAGCCGATCAGGTAAGTATGCTCCGGACCGTAAGCGATGGCTCGGTTTCCCGGGATGGTCCAGGGTGTTGTTGTCCAGATCACCACCGAAGCGCCCATCAGAGTGGGTGAGGCCTGTGTGATTGGAAAGCGTACCCAAATCTGGGTGCTTTTGTGGTCGTGATATTCGACCTCGGCTTCGGCCAGAGCGGTTTTTTCCACCGGGCTCCAGAGTACCGGGCGCAGTCCGCGATAGAGTGTGTCGTTGAGCAGAAAACGCCCGATTTCCGCGACGATTGTGGCCTCAGCGTCGAAATCCATGGTCGCGTAGCGATCCGCCCAGTCTCCCGCGATACCCAGGCGTTGGAACTCCTGCGACTGAACGTTCAACCACTGGTTGGCATAGGCGCGACATTCAGCCCTGAACTGAAGAACTGGTATTTTATCCTTGTCGCGGCCATCGGCACGGTAGGACTCCTCGATTTTCCATTCGATAGGCAGGCCGTGGCAGTCCCAGCCGGGGATATAGGTTACGGCGTAGCCGGACATCGCGCGGCCACGATTGATCACATCCTTAAGGACTTTGTTGACCGCATGGCCGATGTGCAAATGACCATTCGCATAGGGCGGCCCGTCGTGGAGGATGAAGCTGGGCCCGCCGGCATTGGCCTGCCGGCGGGCTTCGCTCAACCCCATAGCGTGCCAGCGCGCGAGGATTGCGGGCTCTCGCTTTGGAAGATCAGCCCGCATCGGGAAGCTGGTCGTGGGTAGGAAGACGGTTTGGCGATAAGTGTCAGTGCCGGCCATGCTGCCTATTATTATGATATGGGTACCGGGGCAACGCGGGCGCAACCCATTCTACCGGGGACAACCGCTAGACAGGATGTTCCCGAATGATCCTGTCTGGGGAAAGGCTGACAACGGATGGCTAGCTTGACTGAAGCAGCCACGGTTTCAAAAGCTGGTCCCACGCAGCCAGATCCGCCGCAGTATAAACCGCATGTCCACCGGTTGCGGTGCTCTCCCATTCCTGGATTTCGTTATAGCCCAGGCTCCCGGCATAGGCCGCGCCGGCACTCTGGTCACTGGTGGGGTTGGCGATTTGGCAGGCAGTGTAAACCCCCAATGTCGGCAGCCAGCGTACTAGCTCGTCGTTGTATTTGCCGTCACCTGTGGCATTGGGATTAACCGCCATATTTGCCAACACACAGCGGGCGTTACCCCAAGTGGCGATGGCCTGCTGGCCAATTTGCTGCGGGAAGGTGATGTCGGGCGGGGTGGTCAGGTTCTCGATGCTATAGAGTATTTCGACCGGCAGCCCCATCGGGGTCAGTTTCCAGGCCGCCATGTCCGCGAACAGGCCGGAGATATTGGCCCGGATCAACGCATCGGTGGCGCCGGCAGCGGCGAGCGCCAGACGGGATTGCTTGTCGACGCCAATATTGAACACTTCGCAGGAGAAGCTGGTATTGGTCATCGTCCACATGCAGCGCAGTTGCGGGTTGCCGTCATACTTGGCGGCCAACGCTGTCTGGAAGGCTTGCAGGGCGGCTTGGTAGTCCGGCAGCCAGTATTTAGCGAAGGTCAGCGTTTCGTTGCCGTGCTGGGCCGGCACTGTGTAGCTGCCGGCGACGGCCTTGACCCAATCCGGCACATGCTGGCCGGATGCGATACGAAATTCCACAGGCACGCCAAGTGATGCCGCGGTGGCGAGATCAGCATCAATTGCAGAGAAGTCGAATGCGGCTGGCGCGGGGTTCAGCGCGTCCCATCCGTAATTCAGACAAATCGCGCTGAAGCCACCAGGGAGACCTCTGATTTGCGCGAAACTGTTGGGCGGCGCGGGTGTCGTGCGTTCCATGAAACCTTGGTCGCCCATAGCGGACACGCCGCCGACGAGATCGGGTGGATTGCTACCGCCACCCGAGGGAGGCGGTTTCGCGGGTGACACTGGCGGCGTTACCGGTGCCGGGCCGCTGCCAATGCCAAAAAAATAATTCCAAAGCCTCTGTAGCCAGGTCATGATCGGAATCCTTGATTAAAGGCTGCGTTGGGGCGGACCGCACCGCCAGGATTTGAGAACGAACTGCGGATGGTGCGCGATCCAGCGCAAGGCGCTGGCTTGTCCGGCTACTAAGCAGCCTATAACCGTAGCCCCGGTCGTTGGCGCAGGAATGGAGATGTCTCGGCAAGCGGTGCCCTGACTCAGACACACGGTAAGAATGAGAGCGATCACGCGGGTGCCCATTCCTGGTGGTCTGACCGGCTAAATGCCTTGGAGGCCTTCAGGTCGTAACGCTGTCGTCGCCGGTACGACGCACTACCGCGACGTTCGCGTTCGGACGGCAGTTTCTTCAAAAGCACGACCGGAAAACCTGGGGTAGAATTCATGACTAATTTCCTTTGTTATCCATTCGGTTAGCCCGGGCGCGGTAATGAACGATGATCGATGAGGGCTAATTCGGCAGAGTCATGCCCAGGACGCGGTTGTCAGAGGAGAAGCGCTGTTGAAAATTCGGCCGGTATGGGCCACCACCGTCTCAGGCCGAACGGAGAGCGAAGTCTGTGTCCCGAGATCGTAGAGTACTGCGGAGGTTTGGGCCGATTGGCCTGATAGCCTTAATGGCGGCGACCTCACCGCCTTTAGCAACCCCTGGAGTCAGTCGTTATGCGATTGCCGGGATAACGCCAGGCATGTCTCTGGCGAGCGCAATCGCAGAAATGCATCAAACTTTCGCCCGCGAGGGGTTGACAGATGTCCACGCGGTAGGTGTCAACGCTCAGATGGCAAATGGTGGACGCGTTCGGCGCCTGACGATCGACCAATCAGCCTCAAGCCCGCCGAGTGGCGAGCAGTATTACCACGAGGATCATTTCAGGCTTCGTCTGGCTGGTGCGCCTGGCGAGGAGCGTGTGACGTCGATTACGCGAGACTATTTGGCTCCGGTAGGGCTCGCCCGGCCGAGTGTGATCGATCGCCTGGAGAAAAATTTCGGACGACCCAGTAACGCAAATATACCTGCGGCCGACGTTGCGCCGAACAGCGCTCTATTAACTTGGATGGTAGGTTCCAGCGGCACGCAGGTCGGCGGTGGGTCACAAAGCTCGAGGGAGTTGGTCTGCAGCAGTGGTATGCTGAACTATTTTGATGCATTCGATAATGCCGGCAACAGCAACGACGCGATCTTGCGCTTATTACAGGAACAAAAGAGCCATGGGTGTAGCCTGGTGATTCAAGTTAGTTTGGCCTATGATGCTATCCACTTCGAAGCGTATGATGTCTTGTCGGCTCTGAACGCTATGCGAGGCTAGAAGTCA
>JAJXVA010000167.1 GCA_021782435.1 Pseudomonadota bacterium | reverse complement strand
GCCCTCGAGGCGCACCACCAGCGGCACGCGCAGCGAGACTTCGCGCGCGGCCGCGACCACGCCCTCGGCGATCACGTCGCAGCGCATGATGCCGCCGAAGATATTGACCAGGATGCCTTCGACATGGGTATCGGAGAGGATGATCTTGAAGGCGGCGGTGACGCGCTCGCGGGTGGCGCCGCCACCGACATCGAGGAAATTGGCCGGGGCTTCGCCGTAGAGCTTGATGATGTCCATGGTCGCCATGGCGAGGCCGGCGCCATTGACCATGCAGCCGATCGTGCCGTCGAGCGCGACGTAATTGAGACTGTGACGGTTGGCCTCGAGTTCCTTGGGATCTTCCTCGGCCTCGTCGCGCAGGGCCTCGATCTCGGGGTGGCGGAACAGCGCGTTGTCGTCGAACGAGACCTTGGCATCGAGCGCCACCACGTCCCCGGCCTCGGTGACGACGAGGGGATTGATTTCGACGATGGCGCCATCGAGACCGACGAAGGCGGCATACATGGCGGCGACGAATTTGCTGAACGCGCCGACCTGCCTGCCGGTGAGGCCGAGCCGGAAGGCGAGGCTGCGGCCGTGAAAGGCGGACAGTCCAGTGGCCGGATCGATGGGGAGTTTCAGGATTTTCCCGGGGTGGTGAGCCGCCACCTCCTCGATCTCCATGCCGCCCTCGGTGGAGGCGATCAGGGTGATGCGGGCGGTAGCGCGATCGACCAGCAGGGAGAGATATAATTCCCGCGCGATGGCGCAGCCGGCCTCGACATAGACGCGCTGGACGACGCGGCCGGCGGAACCGGTTTGCTTGGTGACGAGGGTGTGGCCGAGCATGGCGGCGGCGGCTTCACGGACTTCCTCGGCGGAGCGGGCGAGGCGCACACCGCCGCGGCCGGCGGGGTCGTTGAGAAAATGGCCGGCACCGCGGCCGCCGGCATGGATTTGCGATTTGACGACATAGACCGGACCCGGGAGGGCGGCAGCGGCGGCCACCGCCTGCTCCGGGGTGGTGGCGATACCGCCCGGCAGAACCGCGACGCCATAGGGCTTGAGCAGCGCCTTGGCCTGGTATTCATGGATGTTCATGAAGGTCAGCCCACCAGTTTCTTGCAAGCATCCATGAGGTCACGCACGGCGGCGACGGATTTGTCGAAGGCCGCGCGTTCGGTCGTGTTCAGGGCGATTTCGACGATGCGCTCGACGCCGTTGGCGCCGATCACGACCGGCACGCCGACATAAAGATTTTCGACGCCATACTGGCCGCTGAGGTGGGCGGCGCAGGGCATGACACGCTTTTTGTCGCGCAGGTAGCTTTCGGCCATGGCGATGGCGGCGGCGGCCGGGGCATAGAAGGCGCTGCCTTTTTCGAGCAGTTTGACGATTTCACCGCCGCCATTGGCGGTGCGGGCGCAGATGGCGTCGATTTTTTCCTGCGTGGACCAGCCCATGGCGATGAGGTCGGGGACGGGAATGCCGGCGACCGTGGAATAGCGGATCAGCGGCACCATGGTGTCCCCGTGGCCGCCGAGCACGAAGGCGGTGACATCCTCGACCGAGACGTTGAATTCCGTGGCGAGGAAATGACGGAAGCGCGCGGAGTCGAGCACGCCGGCCATGCCGACCACCTTGTTGGGTGGCAGGCCGGATTTCTGCTGCATGACCGCGACCATGGCATCGAGCGGGTTGGTGATGACGATGACGAAGGCGTTGGGGCAATAGGTGCGGATACCTTCGGCGACGGTGGCGACGACGCCGGCGTTCTTGGCGACGAGATCGTCACGCGACATGCCCGGTGTGCGGGGAAAACCGGCGGTGACGATGACGACATCGGCGCCGGCGATGGCGGCGTAATCGGAGCCGCCGACCATGGCGCTGTCGAACCCATCGACCGGGCCGGACTGCATGATGTCGAGCGCCTTGCCGGCGGCGACACCGCCGAACACGTCGAACAGCACGACATCGCCCAGTTCCTTGAGGCCGATGAGATGTGCGAGCGTGCCGCCGATATTGCCAGCGCCGATCAGGGCGATTTTGCTGCGTGCCATGCGGTGATATCCTTGTGAAATTCCGAGCCCGCCGGGCCGGGGCTTGGCTTAGGCCATGGCGGGGGATGCGGCAAGACGGGTGCCTGGCGGGAAGCCGGTCATGTGAGGTGGGGTTTGGCCTGGTATTCCGCGGTCTGCATTTCCGACAGCCGCGAGGCGGTGCGGTGGAAGGCCTGCGCGCCCTCGCCGACCGGGAACAACTGATCGGGGGCGGCCGCGGCGGAGGCATGAAGCTTGACCCGGTGCTCGTAGAGCGCGTCGATCAGTGTGATGAAGCGGCGCGCCCAGCTGGCCTGATCCGGACCGAGGCCGGGCACATGGTCCAGCACCATGGCGGGAAAATGGGTGGCGAGCGCCAGATAATCGGCGGCGCCGAGGGGTTGCGCGCATAATTCCTGGAAGGTGAAGCGCGCGACCCGGCCCGCGGCGCGCGGCACGGCGAGCTCGCGGCCCGTGACCATCAGGGTGAGCGGGACGATGGGCGCGCCCTCGGACAGGCGGGCGAAGGTGACATCGAGCGCGGCATCGGCGCGACTGTCGGCGGGGACCAGCCAGGCGGGAATGGTGTGGTCGTGCAGACGCCGGAAATCCTGCCCGGCATCGAGCACGAGCAGATCGAGGTGACGGTTCAGACTGTCGATGAAGGGAAGGAAGGCATCCCGCCCGGGACGGCCGGCGAACAGATTGCCGGGGACGGTGTTGGAGGTGGCGACGACGATGACGGCGCGGGCGAACAAAGCCTCGAACAGGCGGCCGAGGAGCAGCGCATCGGCGATATCCTCGATCTGGAACTCATCGAAGCAGAGCAGCGCCGCCTCGGCCGCGATGGCGTCGGCGAGGGCGGGAATCGGATCGGGCAGGTTGCGGCCGGCGCGTCGCCATTCGTGCAGGGTGGCGTGCACCTCCTGCATGAAGGCGTTGAAGTGGATGCGGCGCTTGCGGCGGACGCGCACCGTTTCGAAGAAGAGGTCCATCAGCATGGATTTGCCGCGGCCGACGGCGCCGGCGAGGTAAAGCCCGCTCGGCCGCGCCTCGGGCGCCCAATCGGCCGGTTTGCGGCGGAGCAGACGGCTGAACAGGCCCGGGCCCTGTTGCGGCGGCGGGTCGTAATCCTGGAGTTTGGTGGCGAGATCCTGGAGCCGCTCCGCGGCCATGGCCTGGGCGGGGTCGGTGGCGAGCAGACCGGCATCGAGCAGGGCCCGGTAGCGCGCGAGTGGACCACCCTGAGGCGGCGCGACATAGGCGATCTGGTTCATGTTGCGGCGCACCCTAGGCCGCGCGGGACAAGCGATCAACGCGGTCTGTCGCAGCCAGGCAACGCCGGGCGGGAGCGTGCCGGAATTGTGGCATGATATTTGCTTAATTTGTTCAAATGAGGCGGCTTGACGTGTCGCGCGG
This sequence comes from Pseudomonadota bacterium, assembly GCA_021782435.1. Taxonomy (GTDB): domain Bacteria; phylum Pseudomonadota; class Alphaproteobacteria; order Acetobacterales; family Acetobacteraceae; genus JAJXVA01. Next base: position 1,847 of record JAJXVA010000167.1, on the reverse strand, counting down.
CGCGGACGCGCGGGCGGGCCGACGGCACAAAACCGAACGGAGCGCCATGACCTGGCGCAATGGGAAAGGCGCGCGCGATCGCTTATATGGAGGCGGGATCGAGCAAGGGGATGCGAGGCGATGCTGTCACTGGACTATGCGCGGCTGGCCGCGACACCGATTGCCATCGAGCCGTTTCCGCATTTGCTGGTGCCTCGGTTTGTGCCGGAGGCAGAGCTGGGCGGCGTTTTTGCCGGGCTGCCGGTCATCGAAAAAGGTGGGTCGTTTCCGATCGAGTCTGTGCGGGTGAGCGGGGCGGCGCGTGACCTGGTGCGCGAGCTGGAGGGCGAGCGGTTCCGGGCGCTGGTGGCGGACCGCTTCGACCTGGATTTGACCGGAGCGCCGACCATGCTGACGCTGCGCGGACAGAGCCGGGAGAAGGACGGGCAGATACATTGCGATTCGACCAGCAAGCGGGTCACGATTCTGTTGTATCTGAACGCGCCCGCGGCCCATTGGGACCGCCAGGAGGGGTGTCTGCGCCTGCTGCGCGGGCCGGATGATATCGAGGATTACGCGGTGGAGGTGCCGCCGGTTTCCGGCACGCTGCTGGTATTCCCGAACGGACCGACGACCTGGCACGGGCACAAGACCTTCGTCGGCCCGCGTTATGTGTTTCAGTTGAACTATATGCAGAACGACCGGCTGGCACGGGCGGAATTGCGGCGACACAAGGTTTCGGCGCTGGTGAAACGGCTGAGCGCGGCCTAGACGGCGGCAACGAGCGGGGCCGCGACCTGGCGGGGAAACCGGCGCGAGGCTCGCCCGAGCCGCGGCATGCCGGTCATCAAAGGGGTTGCGGCTCCTTTTAGTCAGAACAGAAGCGAATCCTGCGTGTTGTTTGGAATTCCGGAGGCGTCATGAAGGAGACGTATTGCCGGGCTGGCCGGTGAGCCCCCGGGTATACCACGCCCAGGCGCCGAGCGCGGCGCCGAGTGTGCCCCAACTGACATTGTAGAAGAGCATGCCACCGAGACCAAACATGATGGCGGCGGCACAGACCGGGACGCGGGGATGGAGGAACGCGGCGATGCCGAGCAGCAGGGCGCCGGTGCCGAACACCGTGGCGCGAATGGCCCAGGCGACGGCATCGCGCAGCGCGCAGAGTGTCGCGGGGCCGGTGCCCTGAGCGCAGGCGAGCGCCAGGGGGACCTTGTTGTAGACCAGGGTGGCGAAACCGAGCATGGCGAGGAAGGTGACGGCGACCGCCACCATCCACGCCAGGTCGTTACGGGTCATTGCCCGGATTTGACGCTCTTTGCCGCCGGGACGCGGCTGGTTTGGGCAATGAAGGCGGCGACATTGTCGTGCAGTCGGGTGAGCGAGGGCAGATGCGCATAGACCATGTGCCCGGAGGCATATTGCTGTATGCTGATATTATTTTGCAGGGATGGTGGAATCGGAAGGTGGTTCATTTCCCAGACACCTTCATAGAAGGGTGTGGCGAGGTCGTAATACCCCTGGTTGAGCTGCACGTGGAGCAGGGGGTCGGTGATCATGGCCGCGGCGAGGTCGGGCATGACGTTGGGGGTGCCTTCCTGGGGTGAGGATTGCCCGGGCTGCTGGTGTTTGTTGTTCCAGCTGAAATTGGCATCATAGATTTCCGGCCGATATTGCAGCGCGCCGGCATAGTGCAGGGTGTTGCGCGCGTAATCGTTGAAGGTGGCGACATAGGCCGAGCTGATGGACGAACTTTGCGGGTCGTACTCGGCTTCCTTGGCCATGGGATCGAGGCTGGGGCCGGCGAAGCGCGCATCGAGCCGGCCGGTGGTTTCATCGGCGTCATCGAGCAGGGCCTTTTCGAATTC
>JAJXVA010000166.1 GCA_021782435.1 Pseudomonadota bacterium | reverse complement strand
CTCCGGCATCAGGATCCGATCACCCGGGGAAAACAGATTGACCAGGCTCGCCTCCCAGGCGCCGTGACCGGAGGCGGCATAGAAAAACAGGTGGGCGCCGCCACCCAACACGTCCCGCAACCCGCGCACACAGGCATCGGTCGTCGCCTGGAATTCCGGCGCGGCGAAATCCTCGACCGGGCGGGCGATCTCGTGCATCACGGCGTCGGGCACGTTGGTGGGGCCTGGGGCGGCATAAAGCGGCCAGCCAGGACGGAATTGCGGCTTGGATGAGGGCATGGTGTGTTGTTTAGCGCGGCATCCTCGGGTTGGGCAGACCCGGTCGGCAGAACATGGATTGGGTTTAATTCGACCGTGAGTAGCCTATTCACACGGCACCGCTATGTAACATCTGAAACGAGACCGGACGGTCTGACTGCTCTGGTATCAACCGGCATTCGACGACGACAAGAGGACCCGACCTGATGAGCCACGACACTTCGTCAACCCGCAAGGCCGGCAAGGCTGCGCTGCTGGGCCTGGTTCTGGCCGGCACCGCGCTCGGGTCCTGGTCGCTCAGCACGGCCGCGCACGCCGCCCAGCCCGGCGTCACCGAGGGCGGCAATGCGTTGACCGACGCAGCGCCCCATGTCGGCCTGCCTGACTTCGCGCAACTCGTGAAATATGTCAGCCCGGCGGTGGTTTCGATCACCAACAAGTTGCAACCCCAGCCGGTGCAGGCGCAGGGGCCGCAGGGCATGTTTCCCTTCGGCATACCGGGCATGCCCGGCTTTGGGGCGATGCCGCAGCATCGCCAGGCGGTCGAGGCCCGCGGCTCGGGCTTTCTGATCGACCCAGACGGCACGATCGTCACCAATAACCATGTGGTCAAGGACGCGCGCAGCGTCACCGTGACCCTGGCCGACGGGGCGGAATATCCGGCCAAGCTGATCGGCCATGATCCGCGCACCGATCTCGCGGTGCTGCGCATAAAGGCGCCGCACAAGTTGAATTATCTTCAGCTCGGAGACTCCTCAAAAGTGGAGCCCGGGCAGTGGATCATTGCCGTCGGCAACCCGTTCGGGCTTGGCGGCACGGTGACCGCCGGCATCGTTTCCGCCCGCGGGCGCGATATCGGCGCGGGCCCCTATGACGACTTCCTGCAGATCGACGCGCCGATCAATCCGGGAAATTCGGGCGGGCCGCTGATCACCCAGGACGGGCGCGTGGTCGGGGTCAATTCCGCCATCATCTCGCCGGGCGGGGGCTCGGTCGGCATCGGGTTCGCGATCCCGTCCAACACGGTCCGCTCCGTGGTTGCGCAGCTGGAGAAAACCGGCCACGTCACCCGTGGCTTCCTCGGCGTTGCGGCCCAGCCGATCCGGCCGGATATGGCGATTGCCCTGCACATGAAAGCCAATGCCGATGGCACCCCGCCGAAGGGCGCACTGGTGGCCAGTGTCGAGCCGGACAGCCCGGCCGCCAAGGCCGGGGTCCAACCCGGAGACGTGATCCTGTCGGTCAATGGCGAGACCATTTCCAACCCGCGTGATCTCGCGGTCGATGTTTCGGCGGTCGCGCCCGGCAGCTATGCCACGCTCAAGGTCTTGCGGGATGGCAAGACCCAGGCGATCACCGCCAAGCTGACCGACCTGCCCGACCAGACCGCGACCACCGGCGGCGGTGCCGGGGACAACACGCCCGATATCGGCCTCGCGCTGCAGGAAATCACGCCGGACATGCGCCAGCAGCTGAACTTGCCGCTGCATCAGAAGGGGGCGGTGATTACCGCGGTCGAACCGGGGTCACCGGCCGACCAGGCGGGCATTCAGCAGGGGGATGTGCTGGTGGGCGTCGGCACCCGCCCGGTGGACGGCCCGGCCCAGGCGGCTAAGGAAATCAAGCAGGCGCTGCATGACAGCGGCGATGGCCACAGCCTTGCGCTGCGCATCATGCGCAATGGAGAAACCGCCTTCGTCGCAATCGATATCGGTAACGCAAACAACAAAGGCTGACGACCGGGCCGGACGGGCGCGCCGATAAGGCGCGTCCGGCCGGCCGGCTAACCGAATTTTATCGGCCGGGACGGCGCCGGACGCTGGGTTCGCCCTCGCGCCAACTCAAGGACAGGGCACAGCCGCCGGCGACGACCCCCAAACCGAATGGCAATATCCAGGCCGGGCGCAACAGAACCGGCACGGTCAGCTCCTGCCAGAGGAAGGCGTCGAAGTGGCGCAACTCGAAATGCTGCAGGCGCATGAGCAGGGTGGGATCATACCCGGCGAGAACCTGGCTCAAGGGTTCGTCCAGCGGCAGCAGGGAGGCGAGCGCCACCCCCACCACGAGCAACACCGCCGAAATGGCAAGGCTCACACGCGCGGCCATCACATGAACAATGCCTGATGCTTCACGCCGGCGTAGAGCGGCGCCACGAATTGTCCATAGCCATTGTAGATGCGCGTTGGGACGATCTCTCCGGTGCCGAGCAGGCGTTCGGTTTTTTGGCTCCAGCGCGGGTGCGGCACGTCCGGGTTCACATTGGCCCAGAACCCGTATTCGTCGGGGTTGATTGCCTGCCAGAAATTCATCGGGCGCTGCTTGACGAACTCAATTTTCACGATCGCCTTGGCCGATTTGAAGCCGTATTTCCAGGGCAGAACCAGGCGGATCGGGCCACCGTCCTGGGGCGGCATGGGCTTGCCATACATTCCGGTCGCGACGAAAGCCAGATCATGGCGGGCTTCGGCGAGGGTCAGCCCTTCGACGTACGGCCAGGGAAAAGTTGGGTCCGACAGACCCGGCATCACCTTAGGATTGGCGAGCGTGGTGAAGCGGACGTAAGCGGCGTCCGGCCCGGGCTCGGCCAGATCGATCAGTTTCGCCAGCGGAAACCCGCTCCAGGGCACGGTCATCGCCCAGGCTTCGACGCAGCGATGCCGATAGATGCGTTCCTCGACCGGGAACTGCTTCAACACATCCTCGATCGTCCAGGTCTTCGGCTTACCGCACAATCCGCCGACTGCAATCGACCAGGGGCGCTGCGGGATCGCCTGCGCGCCACGCCAGACATCCTTGATGGTCGCGATCTCGTAGTAGTTGTTGTAGGTGGTGGCGGCCTTTTCATCGGTCAGTGCCCGGCCGGGAGGGTAGCGCAGGTTCAGCGCGGTCGAGACCCCGGGCGGCAGGGCGGGCCCGGCGGCGAGGGCGTTGCGGCCTGCCACGGCCAGCGCCCCACCGAGACCCAGGGTTTTCAAAATCTCTCGGCGGCGAAGATATACCGCCTCGTCCGTGACCTGAGATTCAGACAAGGCCCAGCCAGGGCGACGCTTTATCCACATGATGCGGGTTCCCTTGTCGATGTCGGTTTCGGGCGCCACGCTTATATGGAGGCGGATGGCGTCTTGGTAGCCCCGGCGGGTCCCGGCATCGGTCAGTCCCGACGCGTCAGCATGGCCAGCGCAAATCCGGCGGCGGCGGCTATCATCAGGCTCGCCAGAGGGGCTTCCCGGACTTTTTCGCCAAGATCCGCCGCGGCGTCGCGACCGCGGCCGGAGAGCACGTCCCGTGCCTGGTCGGCTGAGCCGCGCAAGCTGCCGGCAAACTCGGTCAACTGGGTCTGGACCTTGTGCATCGCCTCGGTCATGGCATCGAGCGAGTGGCGGAGCGCGTCCTGAACGGCAGCGGCGCCGGCCTGGGCCTGGTCGCCCGCGCGGCGCGCGGCCTTCTGGGCAGCCTCGGTGGCACCAGCCGCGGCGTCGTGGGTTTCGGACTTGATCTGCGCCGCCAATTCCTTGAGTTCGGCGCGGGTGGGGTCGTCGTGCATCGGCAGCCTCCTGTGGCGGCGACGGGCGGACAGACGGCCCGGCGCCTCAGACGTCGAGTTCCTCGATTTCCTCCGGCTCGCGCAACGCCTCGTCGCGCCATTCCCGCAGGAACGGCCAAGCCATCAGGGTATCGACGTAGGTGCCGCAGACCGGGTCGAGTTTTACATCGTACGTGACGAAGCGGGTTGCAACCGGCGCGTACATGGCATCGGGCACGGTCGGGCGGGCGCCGAACAGGTAGGGGCCGCCGGATTGGGCCAGGCAATCCCGCCAGATGGCACAGATCCGGTCGATATCGGCCTGGACTCCCGACCAGATCGCGAAACCCGGAACGAGGCGGCGCAGATTCATGGGCAAGGAGGCGCGCAAGGCCTCGAACCCGGAATGCATCTCGCCACTGATCGACCGGGCGCGGGCGCGGGCGGCCCGATCGGCAGGGTATAGTTTGGCATTTGGGAAGGTTTCATGGAGATACTCGGCAATGGCCAGCGTGTCCCAGAGCGAGATCCCGTCGTGGACCAAAGTCGGCAGCAGAATCGAGGAGGCACGCATCAGCAGCTCGAGCCGCGCCGCCGGGTCGTCCGGCGCAACGCGCTGAACCACGACGTCGAGCCCGGCCAGCCGGGTCATCAGCCAGCCGCGGAGCGACCAGGACGAATAGTTGCGGCTGCTGATGAACAGGGTGGCAGAACTCATGCGATCGATTCCATCGGGCGAACCTGGCGGCGGATGGCCGGGGTTCGGTTGCGCAAGCGTCGCAAAGCCGTCGGCCGGATGCAACAGCCGGGGCTTGCCGCGCCGCGGCATAGGCCCCTAACGTCGCGGCCGCGCGGGGCGGACGGCCACGCGACGGAGGCGATGATGAGGCGACACGCCAGCCGGCTTATGTTCGATGGAGGCACCGCACCGTGGTGGCCATGAGTTACCGGCTGTTCCAGGCGCAGGCCGAGGCGCTGCGCCCCTGGCGATCGCTCGCAGGGACGACGTCGGCGATACTGCGCCAGATGGAAGGCGGCTTCCCCAACCCGTGGCTGCGGCCCATGATTTCGGCCTGCGAAATGCTGGTTCATACCCAGCTGAGTACTACCCGCCCCTCGTTCGGGGTCGAGGAGGTGCCGGTTGGCAACGAAGTCGCGCGGGTCGATGAGATATATCTCGACGACACTCCGTTCGGCCGGCTGCTGCACTTCCGCAAATCGACCATCGCCCTGCAGCCCAAGGTGCTGGTGGTGGCGCCGATGTCGGGCCATTTCGCGACGCTGCTGGCACCGACCGTGCGTACCTTGCTGATGGAAAACGATGTCTACATCACCGACTGGCAGAATGCTCGCGACATAGCGGTGACGGAGGGTCGGTTCGGGCTCGACGAATACATCGACCACGTGATGCGGTTCCTGCGCCGGATCGGGCCCGATACCCATGTTCTGGCGGTGTGCCAGCCGGCGGTGCCGGTGCTGGCCGCGACCGCGCTGATGGCCGAG
>JAJXVA010000165.1 GCA_021782435.1 Pseudomonadota bacterium | reverse complement strand
AACATCAATTTCGCCACGACCAGCCAGGCGGATGATTTCAGCATATTGTTCCGCTACCTCGTGCCGGAAAACGCCTCGGCCGGGAAAAAATGGCTGAAACAGGCCGATATCAACGTCCAGGTCTTTCGCATCACGCAACCGGCGTCGCTCGGCACGAAACAGTTCCCGACCGACGTGCTGCGCGATCGGAGCTACAATGTCGATGTTTCCGGCTACGCCAGCGACATGACCGAGTTGAACAACCTGCTGTCAACCTGGCTCGCCACCCAGGAAAGCGGCGGCAATATCAAGGCGGTCCAGGCAAATCCCTCCATGACGGCAAATTCGGCCGGCACGCCGCAAACCGGGTCGGTCGGCCCGTTCTGTCTCGAGAAAGACCGGCTTTGCTTTGGCGATCAGCAGGACGCCATTCACTGGGGCGGCTATGTCGGCCCCGTTCAGAACGGCCAGTTGTTCATCGTCGACGGGGTAAATCCCGCCTCAACCGGCAATACCGATGTTCTCTCCCTCAATCTCGAGAACGCCAGCAAAAGCGTCGGCCTCACCGCCCTCTCACAAACAAACCCCAGCGCAACCGGTTTCAACAATGGCGGCGTCCTGACCGGGTCGGCCGAGCTTGCCCTGAAAACGCTCGGCCTCTGGAATAGCGCCTCCCCCCAGCTTCAGGCGGCCGCGCCCAACCTCTACGTGCATCTGTTCACACGCGGCTGCACCTCGGCGCAGACGTATTGCACCGCGAGCTTCGTCAGCCCCATTCCCGTCACGCAAATACCCTACCAGGATAACGTGTCGGTCGAGTTTCGTGCCTATGGCCTGCCCAATTCCGTCACCGGGCCCAATCCCTACTACGTCGCGGCACCCTACGTCATTCACGACTGAGATCGCGCCGCGCCGCGCGCGGCCAGGCAGGTCACGACCAATCCTGCCCGTTTCCGGGCACGCCGCCTTGCGCGATGATCATGCCCTCTATGCCTATATTCAGGAATTTCAGCCGCGCCGAAGTGAACCGGGTTGCCGCTGCCGGATCGCGACGCTCATCACGCCCGGATCACTACGCCCGGATCATCACGCCCAATTGGCCTTGCCCCACACGTCATCACCGGAGCGGTTCGCGTCGCAGCGGAACCGCTCCGGCTGACGTCATCGCGGCCTGCCCTGCTGGGCGAGGCCACCGGCCGCCCGATCCTCCCGGGTGGCCGGCCGCCCAGTTCGGTATCGAGTTCGCCTCAGCTCAGGGAAACAAGCCGCGCAGGGCCTTGGCGTCACGCACTTTCTCGACCCCGGTCGCCATCGCGGCGGTGCGATGGCTCACCTTGTCACGCGCCGCCCGATGCACGACCTTCTCGAAGGCGCGGCTCATCAGATCATAGAGTTTGTGCAGCACGTCCGGCTCGGTCCAGAAAAATTGCTGAAGATCCTGCACCCATTCGAAATAACTCACGATCACACCACCGGAATTGCAGAGAATATCCGGAATGACGAAAATCTCGTCGCGGCGCTGCTCCAGCACCGCATCGCCATCCGGCGTGGTCGGGCCGTTGGCACCTTCCGCGAGCACGCGGCAGCGCAGGCGCCGCGCCATGTCGGCATCGATCACGCGTTCCCGCGCGGCCGGCACCAATATGTCGCATTTCGTGGCCAGCAACGCATCCGGGTCCGCCGCCAGCTCGTTGGAGAACCCGGCCAGCACGCCGTGCCTGGCCAGATGCTCGAGCAGGCCGGGCACATCGAGGCCACGCGGGTCCGCGTAGCAGGCGGTGTGGTCACTCACCGCCACGATCTTGGCGCCGAATTCGTGCAGCGCCTTCGCCGTGATCGAGCCCACATTGCCGAAGCCCTGAATGGCCACCGTGGCGCCCCGCAGCGGAACATTGATCCGCTCCATCGCGCGCGCCGCGAGGTGCGCCACGCCGCGGCCGGTCGATTCCATGCGGCCCAGCGTGCCACCGCATTCCACCGGCTTGCCGGTGACGATCTCGGTCACCGTCTGGCCCCGATACATCGAATACGTGTCCATGAACCAGGCCATGACCTGCGCGTTGGTGCCCATATCGGGCGCCATGACGTCGATCTGCGGTCCAACGAACGGAATCATTTCCTGCATATACCGGCGCGAGACGGCTTCGAGTTCCCGCTGGCTGAGCCGATACGGGTCGCACGCCACACCACCCTTGGCGCCGCCATAGGGCAGGCCGGCCAGCGCGCATTTCCAGCTCATCCAAACCGCGAGCGCGGCCACCTCGCCGATTTCGAGGTCGGGGGCAAAGCGGGTCCCCCCCTTGGTCGGGCCGAGCGAGAGGTGGTGCTGAACGCGATAGCCATGGAAGACCTCGGTGCGGCCATCATCCATGTGCACAGGAATGGCCACGCTGAACGCCCGCTTCGGATACAGCAGCCGGTCTCTCGCATCGGTCGGAATGTCCAGATAGTCGGCAGTCGCCTGAAACTGCTGCCGCGCCATTTCGAAGACCGGGCCGGTATAGATTGTCTCAACCATGAGCCACCTCTGTTGACATGGGCGGATGCTCAAAACACCCCGCGCCTAAAGTCCAGATACAAGCGCGGGTAGCCGATGCGGCACTGGCCCCGGCCTCGGACCATCTGCCGAACGGCGGGAAAGTTTACTGCGCGTCAACGCCAGTTCGGCGCCACGCCATGACCCGTGACCCCGGGTTTTTCTTTCTTTACTTACGGAGGCCGGTTTTTCCGCGGCGCAGCGCTGCGCGGGTTTCAGCCCAGCCATGACCCTGTGCCGGGGAGATACGGTAAGCCGGTCGCGGCCCGGCTATTCCGCCGACGGCACCTGGCCGAGCGTCAGCAGGAATTCCGGGTCGCTGTAGTCTCCGGCATCCTCATCGACGGTGATGCGCACGACATGCGCGCCTTCGATCGAGCCGGCCGCCAGCGCCTTTTCCGCGCGACGGCGCCCCTCCTCGCCGTCGCGGCAGACGACGGCCTGGCCGGGACGCAGGTTGCGCCCATAGGGTTGGTAAATGATGCGGGTGGTTGCCGCCATCGAGGGCACCGTAAAACGTAGGAATGAAGTCGGAAAAACCGGGCCTCGCCGCTTGCGCCCCCGCCACGTTCTCAGGTCGCGGCGGACCGCCCATGGTCGCCCAGTATATCATGCACGTAAATCTCCTGCACCGCTATCATCAACATGACGACCAGCGGCACCGCGAAAATCAGCCCCATCACGCCAAAGAACAGGCCGAAAATCACGGTCGAGAACAGGGCCACGACCGGCGGCAGTTCGACCGCGCGTTTCTGGACATAGGGCACCAGCAGGTTGGACTCGATCTGCTGAATGCACAGAAACGCGACCACCACCGACAGCACCGTACCGCCCCCCTGCGGCAGCGCCACCAGCAGGGCGGGCACCGCCGCCAGCAGCGGCCCGATCATGGGAATGAATTCGAGCAGGGCTGCGATCAGCCCGAGCACGATCGAGGACGGCACACCGATGACCGTGAGCGCGACCCCGAAGGCGGTGCCGACCGCGATCATCGAAATGAACTGCCCGAGCAGCCAATGCAGCAGCTTGCGCCGTATCGCGTCCAGCACCTCGGCCCCGCGCGGGCGTATGCGGGGCGGCAGCAGTTTGAGCAGGCCGCGAATATACAGGTCCGGCTGGGCGGCAAGGTAGACCGCCCCAAAGAAAATCAGCACGATATCCGACACCACCGACACGACCGAACCTACCGCGCCGACCGCCCGCGACACGATATTGCCGCCGGCCGCCGTCAGGTTGGCCCCCCGCAACTCGTCGATCAGCTTGGGTCCCCAACTGGTGGCGCTGAGCGCGCCGCGCAGCCGGTCGAAGCCGCTCGGCATCACCGTGGTAAGCTGCTGGATCTGCGCCCCGATACGTTGACCGAACAGAAACGCCAGCGCCGAAAGCACGGCCAGCAAAGCCAGCACCACCAGCGCGAGCGCCAGCGGCCGGGGCACATGCAGCCGCGCCTTGAGCGCCGAGGCGGCGCTGGAAAAAATCAGGGCGAACATGACGGACGCGAACAGAATCGGCAGCAGGCCGGAAATCCGATAGAGCGCCGCGCCCAGCAGCAGAAAAACCGACAGAATCAACAGCCGGCGGACAAATTCACCCGTATCCACACCCATACCCCCCGCCTCGCCTGCCGCCGCGGCTTTTTCGTTGCGGCCGTCACTGCCAGTGCCTTATCATCCCAAATCCGGTAGGCGACCGAAACGATCCGCGCCACGTCATCTGGGTGCCGCATAATGCGGCGCGGGGCAAGACAGGTCGTGCCGGCTTGCGTGTCCGCCTGCGCCAACCACGAGTGAGGCCTGCCGCCGCCACGGCAATTCCGCCGGCGCCGGCAGCTTCCGAGAGAGGGTGCCATGACCATCGCCGCCATTCTCGCCCATAAAAAACGCCAGATCGGTGATATGCCGGTGGCGGATGTGACGCCCACCACCAGCGCGAGCGACGTGGCCAGGCTGCTGGCGCGGCGCCATATCGGCGCGGCTCTGGTGCGCGACGCGGCGGGGCAGATACTCGGCATCGTCAGTGAACGCGATATCGTCCGCGCCATCGCCCAATACGGGGCGGCGGCGCTCGAGCGCTCGGCCGCGATGCTGATGACCAGCCCGGTGCGCACGGCCTCGCTGGCGATGACCGTGGAACAGGCGATGCAAACCATGAGCGATGGCCGCTTCCGCCATCTGCCGGTCATGGACGACGGCAAGCTGGTCGGGCTGGTCAGCATCGGCGACGTCGTGACCGCCCGGCTCCGCCAGGCGGCGCAGGAAGTCGATACGCTGAAAGCCTATGTCGCCGGCCAGGCGTGATCGCCCACCCCGGAACGGTCGCCGCGTAAGGGCGGCTATCCCGACGCCGCCATCGGAGGATCGGCGCGGTCCTTCCCGGAAGGAAACGGCGATCGGAACGGCGAACGAAACGGCGAACGAAATGGCCCGGAACCCCCGCCCCTCGCCACGAGGCGAGGGCGTCCTCCCCGCCTCGTCGTCATCCCACCCAACATGTTCACTTTCTGTTCTTGACACCGGGCGGCATTCGCCCTATATCCCCCCCATGACCCACGCGCACCCCATCCCGGGGCTGGACGCCTTGGATAGTCTGGCTCACCGCGCCCGCCACACCGCACCCGATGAACCGGGCGCGACCTCGGTGCTCGCCGTCATCCTCCTCCAGGTCATCATCCTCATCGTCGCCCCCTACCACCCAACCGGGCAGGTCCCACCCCCCTGCGTCACCCTGTTCACCTTCCTCGACGGCGACGATTTCAACCTCACCGCCGAATTCGCCACCAAACTCCGCGACA
>JAJXVA010000164.1 GCA_021782435.1 Pseudomonadota bacterium | reverse complement strand
CTGCGGGTAATGGACGAGCTTTGGCACGCACTCGGGCCGCTATCACACGCATTCCCCAAACGAGTGCGCCAACTATTTTCGCCACGCCGGTTATTTCCAGTCAACGTGACTCTGCTCTAATCACAGATGGCTCAGGACGGTATTTCTGTGGCGGCCCAAGGCGGCCTCTCCGCCAGCAGGTCCTGGCGTTCGCAGCGGAAAGAATGGACCTTAACAGCGAGAACCCGAGCCGTTTTGCGCGACCTTTTCTACAAGAAAGTCGCGGCGTTCCTCAGCTCTTTCAGCCCTTGGCCCGCATCAGGCGGGCCTTGTCGCGCTGCCAGTCACGTTCGGCGATAGCGGCGCGTTTATCGGCTTTCTGCTTGCCCTGGCCTACACCGATCGTGACCTTGGCCATGCCGCGGGCGTTGAAGTGAATATCGAGTGGCACGAGCGTTATGCCGTCGCGCTTCGCAGCCCCCAGTAATTCATTTATCTGCTTGCGCTTGAGCAATAATTTGCGCGGTGCGCGGGGTTCGAAGCGGGAAAGGACGCCACCCTGATATTCGGGAATGTAGCAGTTGAACAAATACATCTCGCCGTCGCGCTCGCCAGCCCAAGCCTCGTTCAGGGTTGCGCGGCCCAGCCGCAGGGATTTCACCTCCGGGCCGCGCAGCACGATGCCGGCCTCGACCGTCTGCTTGATGGCGTAATCGTAGCGGGCCTTGCGGTTCTGTGCCGCCAGCCCGTGTGCGATCATGCCCGAGGCGCGGTTTGGCGGGACTGCCATCGGGTCAGATCAGGCCCAGTGCGCCCATGGCGTGACGCACCGTCGCGCGAGTGGCCTCAGCCGGTGGGGCCAGGGGCAGGCGGCAATGAAAGCCGCCGTAGCCAAGCAGGGAGGTGGCGTATTTCGCCGGCACCGGGTTCGACTCCGTGAACAACGCCTCGTGCAGGGGCGTCAGGCGTTCCTGCAATGCAATGGCGCCGGCCACATCGCCTTTCTGCCAGGCGGCGTGCATTTCCGCGCACAGGCGCGGCGCGACATTGGCAGTGACGCTGATGCAGCCAGCGCCACCCGAGGCCAGGAAGGCGACGGCGGTTCCATCCTCGCCCGATAACAGGCAGAAATCGGGGCCGCACGCCAAGCGGGTTTGCACCGGGCGCACCAGGTTGGCGGTCGCATCCTTGACGCCCACGATATTGGGGTGGCGGGCCAGGCGCGCCAGGGTGGCGACGGATATTTCGATGACACTGCGCGAGGGGATATTATAAATCAGGATCGGAAGGTTCGTCGCGTCGGCGATCGCGGTATAGTGCAGGAACACACCTTCCTGTGTGGGTTTGTTGTAATAGGGCGCCACCACCAATGCGGCATCGGCGCCGGCCTGGCTGGCGTAGGTGGTCAGTTCAATCGCTTCTCGTGTGCTGTTGGACCCGGTACCCGCGATCACCGGCACGCGCTTGCGCGCCACGTCCACGGCGATGCCGATGCAGCGCCGGTGTTCTTCGTGGCTGAGGGTTGCGGACTCGCCGGTGGTGCCCATTGGCACCAGGCCCGCGGTGCCCTGCCCGATTTGCCATTCGATCAGGCGGGCATAGGCGTCATGGTCGACTGCCCCGCTTTCGGTCATCGGGGTGACCAGGGCGACGATCGAGCCCTGAAACAGGTTGGCACCGCGCATCATCGGTTGTTTCTACCGTTTGTCAGGCGCCGAGGGAAGCACGGGCGGTGGCAAGCAAAGCGTCGGCGGGCTGCGTCGCGTCCAGCACGGTCCAGCCCGGCAGGGCGCGGGCCAGGGCCAGAAACCCCGCGCGCACACGGGCATGAAAGCTCAGGCCTCGGGCCTCGAATCGGCCTTCGTTCGCGGCACTGGCGGCCAGGCGGGCGCGGCCGCGGGCCAGCGCCAGTTCGGGCGGCAGGTCCAGCAAAAGCGTTACATCCGGCCACAGATCGTCGGCGAAATCCCGGTGCAGGGCCAGAATGCGTGCCGTATCCAGCCCGGCACCACTGCCCTGATAGGCCAAGGTGGACCCGACGAAGCGGTCACAGACCACGATCGCCCCTCGCGCCAGCGCCGGGGCAATGACTTGGCGCACGTGCTGCACCCGGGCCGCGGTCATCAGCAGCAATTCGGTTTCGGGTTCGAAAGCCGGGCCGTCAGCGGCCAGCAACAGTGCGCGCAAGGCCTGCCCCGCCGGCGTGCCGCCGGGTTCGCGCGTGGCCACCACGGACTGCCCGTCGGCAGCCAACGCAGCCGCCAGGGTTTGGGCGAGCGTGGTTTTGCCCGAGCCATCCCCACCCTCGAGCACGATGAAGCGTCCGCGCATCAGGCGCCGGTGATGAGGTGCGAGAGCGAGCGCAGCGCGCGTTGCGTGACCGGCAGCGCCGGCACCGAGGTGCCAGCCAGCAGATCGAGCGTGACCGTGGGCAGCGGTCCGCCGGAAAGTTTCAGCACGCCGAGTTTTTCGCCCGCGCGCACCGGGGCCGGCACCGGGGATGCGTATACCACCTCGAGGCTCGCAGATTTGCGCCAGCCATGCGGCAGGGTGAGCACTTCGTTCGCGGCGCCGACCAGGGGTACATCGGGCGCGGTGCCCAAGTAAACCGGGGCATGATCGACGACCTGTCCCTTGGACAGGAATTTTACGTTCTCGAAGCTGGATAAGGCCCATTCCAGCATGCGTTCGGTTTCGTGGGCACGCTGGTTCATGGTTACCATGCCGTTCAGCACCACGATCACCCGGCGACCCTCGCGCTGGGCGCTCGAACACTCGCCATAGCCACCCGCTTCGGTATGGCCGGTCTTGAGTCCGTCGGCGATGCCGGAATCGACCAGGGTGTTGCGATTACCCTGGTGGATATTATTGAAGGTGAAGTCCTTTTCGCTGAAGAAGTGGTAGTATTGCGGATAATCCGCAATCAAATGACGGGCGATGGTCGCGATATCCCGCGCCGAGCTGTAATGGTCGGGATCAGGCCAGCCGGTACAATTGACGAAATGCGTGGTCTTGAGCCCGAATTTTGTGGCCTGGTCGTTCATGCGCACCACGAACTGATCCTCGGACCCGCTGATCCCCTCGGCCAGCACGATGCAAGCATCATTGCCCGATTGAATGATCATGCCGCGAATGAGGTCCGCGACCGCCACCGAGCCGGGATAGGGCACGAACATCTTGGATCCGCCCATGCGCCAGGCCTTCTCGCTGACAGGAAATTCTGTGGTCAGCGTGGTCCGCCCCGCGGCGAGAGCCGAGAACACCAGATACGCCGTCATCAGCTTGGTCAGTGAGGACGGCGTCATGCGGTCATCCGCAGCCTTGTCGAACAGAGTTGTATTGGTCTCGAAATCGAGAATGTAGGCTTCCCGTGCCACCGTATCCACGGGACCGAGCGGGGTTTGGCCGGGCGTGGCTGGCGGAGGCGGGGCGGCGGCCGGCGCCAGTGCCTTGGCGCGGTGGCGGGGGGCGAAGCCGGCTGCGAAGGTAGCACCGGCCAGCAGGGCTAAGCGGCGAGAAAGTTCGGGCACGGGCATGGCAGCGGCTTCCAACTTGGCTACGGGGAAAGGTAGGACGCGACGGTTTTGAAAAAAAGTCGCCCAAGAACTTGGCAAAGCGGGCGCTAAGGCTGGGCGCTCGTTTGCAAAGCTCAGGGGTCCGGAGGGCAAGGCGGGTTTGGCCGGCCGGAGACGGATAAACGCCTTCCGGGTAACGGCACGGACCGTCACGGCAGATCTCCGCCGCCGGGAGACGACCGAAACGGACGCCGCCGTACCGAGGTCAGGGCAGGTTTCTGGGCTCTTTTGTTCACAAAAGCGATAGAGCCTGGCTCAAATTCGTGAAACCCGGCAGGCTTCGCGACGAACAACGGCCTTCCGCATCAATCGAGCTCGACCACCAGCCTGGCATCGGTCGCGCCGTTGGCGATGGCGCGGGCAAGTGCCGCATCGGCACTGGCGACGGTGATGAAGGGTCCGGCCATGACACGATAGGTGATGGCACGTCCCCTGGCGGCGCGAATCACATGGGCGCCGACATCGAGCAGCATCCGCGCGCGCAGATCGGCAGCGCTGGCGTTGCTGAAACTGCCGGCATTCAGCATCAGTTGGCCGGGGTCAGGTGTGTCGGCCAGCAGCGTGGGCGGCAGACGGAGTGTCTGGGTGCCCATCTCGGTTGGCACTGCGGCAAGGTGAGGGGGTGCGGGTGCCGGTGGGGGCGCGGGCGCGGCGCGGCTGCCGGGCAGCGGGGCGAGGGCCGCCGCCTGCACCTGTCCCAGCGGTGCCGCCGTGATGGCCAGTTTGTCGGCGCCGCCACCAAGCTCGCGTACCAGCGCCAGGTTGGCGGCCTGGTCGAACCGAACCCGCACCCTCGTGCCGTCCTGCACGGCCAGCAGACGAGCAACCCCGGGCGTGACCGCGATCAGCCGGGCGGGGCTGGCCGGCCCCTGGTCATCGATGCGCAGTCGCACGGCGCGGCCGTTTTGCAGGTTGGTGAGGATGGCGACGGCAGGCAGTTGCACATCCGCCATGGCGGCCATCATGGCCTGGGGGTCGTAGGGCGCGTTATCGGCTGTGACTGGCCCGTGGTCGGGTGGCATGAGGGTGGCCAGCCCGGTTTCATCGAGCGCGAATCGTTCTCGAGGGTAGTGCCAGACGCCTTGCGCGAACCACGGTTCGCCAACAACGTAGCCGAGCGCAGGGTGCGGCGCGGGATTGTGGTCCCGGCTACAGGAAGCAAGCGCGATGGTGGTGGCGAGCGCGAGAACCCGGGCGGCGGGCCGGCTTAGGCGGCGGAGGGGAAACACGCAGACTCGTTCTATTTGTCAGCGACGATGATGCGAGCATCTGTTGCGCCGTTGGCGAGCATCCGGTCAAGCGCGGAATCCGCGCCGGCAACCGTGAGGTAGGGCCCGGTTTCGACCCCGAACCGCGTGCGCCGGCCGTCGGCAATGGGTACCAGTCGGGCGCCGGCGCCCAGGGCTCGGGCCTTCAGACGGGCCGCCGTTTGGCTTGTGAACGTACCATCCGCGATCATCAGCGGGCCGGGGTCCGGGGTGGATTGCACGAAATCCTCGGGCGGGCGGGCGGGCACGCGTATCGGGGCGGTTGGCGCGGATGCGGCGCGCGGCCGCGGCGTGGGGCGGATGGCGCGGGTGGCTTCCTCAGTGGTGCCGGACAGCAGCGCGAGCGAGACAGCGTGCACCGCGTCGAGCGGCGCGGCCTGGATGGGCAGATCGTCCTCATGGCCGCGCACCGCGCGGGTGAGGGCGGTGCACAAAACCGGGTCGAACCGGACCCGGACCCGGGCTACGCGATCGATGCCGAGCACCTGGG
>JAJXVA010000163.1 GCA_021782435.1 Pseudomonadota bacterium | reverse complement strand
TGCCGGCGCGGCCGCGGCGGGCGCGCCGTTGTCGGGCGTGGCGGGGGCCGCGGCAGACGCGGGGCTGGCCGGGGTTGGCGTCTGCGCCAGCGCCGCGGCCGGCAGCGCAAAGGACGCCGATAGCATCAGGGCGGCCGCGAACGAGGTCAGGCGGTTCATGCTCATGGTCTCTCCTATTGGTCCGTCCGCTTTCGCGATACCGGCCGAACTCCGTGGTCCGTAGAGGTAATGTTTCAGTCTTTAGTGTCAGTCGTTCAACTTGAATTGCAGTGTCCAGGCCTTGCGGCTGGCCACTGGTACTCCGTTATGCACGGCGGGCCGGTAGACGTGGCTGCGGGCGAACGCCAGGGCGCTGCGGGCGAACGCCTCGCCCCCCACCACGCTGACAACGGCGCAATTGCTGGTGTGGCCCGAAGTATCCACGTCGCAGGCGACGGTGGCGCGGCCCTCGCGCCCTTCATCCTGCATCTGCTGCGGGTAGACCGGGGCGTCGTTGGTGATCGGGACCGCGCTCACGTCATGGTCGGGAACGGCCTGGGCCGGCTTGGGCGGCGCAGGCACGTAGTTGGTCGTGGGCGGCGGCGCGTGCGAGACGGCGGTTATGGCGTTGTTCTGTGGCTGCGGCGGCGGCTGGATCTGGATATCCGGCGGCGGCACATAAGGTGGCGGCGGCGCAGCCAGCTGTGGCGGTGGCGGTGGCGGCGCTTCCGGCGGCGGCGGCTTGGTTTCCTTGATGATCTTGGTCTCGAGCGGCGCCTTGATCACATCGACGATATTCTTGCCGAGACCGTTGACCAGCGCCCAGATCAACAGGACGTGAAACAGCACGACGGCCGAAAACCCAACCAGGGTCCGGACAGGACTTCGTTGCTGTTGGGCGTAGTTCATCGCCGGATCATTCCTTGTTGCCCCAATGGTCGTCTAGACTGGCGGCCCGGAGTGGTGACCCCGTGGCGCCTCCCGGCTTGACCCGGAAAACGGCGCCGAATTGCCACTATAATGCGCCACCGGCAAGCCCTTTCCCTTGACGACCGGGAAAGAAGTGAACGGAAAATTTATTGTGCAACGCAACAAATCCCCCATATCCCACCGCGCGTCGCGGGTTTTGACGAATTCGCGCCACGCAAATCAGACCGTGGGAAGCCGGGGCAGGCATAGCCGCGCGAGCAGCCCGCCGCTCGGAGCATCCAGCAGTTTCAGCCGCCCGCCATGCGCCCGCGCGATGGCATCGACGATGGCGAGACCGAGACCGACCCCCTGCCCCGCCGCGCGCGCCGGATCGAGCCGGGCAAAGGGGGTCAGCGCCTCGGCTTTCCGGCTATCTGGAATTCCGGGACCATCGTCGGCGATATCGATGCAGATTTTCTGCGCGTCGACCGTGAGGGACACCCGGGCGCGGACGCCGTAGCGGCAGGCGTTTTCGATCAGATTGGTGACGGCGCGCGAAAGCGCCGAGGGGCGGCAACGCACGCAGAGGGGCTGGGCTGGACGGAAGGCGACGTCGCGTCCGGCCTCGGCCGCCTCATCGCAGAGACTTTCGAGCAGCGCCGGCAGATCGACCATCTCCTCGGGCTCGGCGTTGGAATCGCCGCGCAGATAGGACAGCGCGGCGTCGACCATGGTTTGCATCAGGTCGAGATCGCGCAGGGTCTTGGCGCGCCATTCGCTTTCCGGCTCGAGTTCGGTGCGCAGGCGCATGCGGGTGATGGGGGTTCGCAGATCATGGCTGACGGCGGCGAGCATGCGGGTGCGGTCGCGCAGCGCCGCCGCGATACGGGCCTGCATGTCGTTGATGCTGCGGGCGGCATGGCGGATTTCGCGGGCGCCCTCCTCGGGCAGGCGGGCGACGGCGCTGTCGGCGCCGAACCGGTCGACCGCGCCGGAGAGGCGCTGCAGGGGCCCGATGATGCGACGGATCGCCCAGACCGACAGGAGCGAGGTGACCAGGAACAGGAAAAACACGCTGGCGACCAGGCGGAACCATTCGCTGTGGATGGAGAACGGGTGATGGTGGGCGGCGAGATCGATGTCGAACACGGCACCGAGGTCGTGAGCGACGATTTCCAGCCGCACCCGGTGGCGCGGGTGGTGACAGGGCAGGACCGCGATATCGGGGTGGACCGGGATGACCGCCCATAGCGCGCGGGAAAACACCTGGGCCTGGTGCGGGCTGGCTGTACCTGGGCCGCAGAACGCGTAGGGCGCGCCGATGCGGGCGGTGAGACCCGGCACGGTAAGCGAGCTCGCGATGACCGAGCGGGCGGTGACGGGCACCGCGCGCATGGAGTCGATCAGGGTTGCGACCTGCAGCGCGTCGGTGTCCGGGCTGCGCAGGAAGGGACTGTCCTCGGGGCGGAGCCAGGCGCCGAGGATGGCCACCAGGAAATGGGTCAGGAGCAGCGTGCCGATGAGAATGAACAGGATCTGACCGATGGTGGTATCGAGCCAGCGCGGCCGGAGGCGGCGGCGCCAGCTCACCTGGCGGGTCCGGGTTCGGGCTGGAACATGTAGCCATCGAGCCGGACCGTGCGGATGAGTTCGAGCTGCCGCCCGGCGCCGGCAAGCTTGCGGCGGAGCCGGCTGACGAGCAGATCGACCGCGCGCTCGTTCAGGCTGTCGGGGGCGCCGCGGGTGAGTTCGATGAGTTGGGCCCGGGTCAATACCCGGCGCGGATTGCGGCAGAAGGTCAGCAGCAGATCCGCCTCGGCGCCGGTCAGCGCGACGCGGACATTGGCGGGCGAATACAGCAGCCGCCGCTCGGGTTCGAACCGCCAGCCGTTGAAGCGCAGGCCGTCGGCCTGGTCGGGGGCCTCCTCGGCGCGGCGGCGCAGCACGGCGCGGATGCGGGCGGCGAGTTCGCGCAGTTCGAACGGCTTGGTGATGTAATCGTCGGCGCCGGTTTCGAGCCCGACGACCTTGTCCGCGAGTTCGGACAGGGCGGTGAGCAGGATGATGCCGGCACGACTGCGGGCGCGCACCTGGCGGCAGAGTTCGAGCCCGGAGGCGCCCGGCAACATGATGTCGAGCAGAACGAGGTCGGGCGCGCCGGCGGCGAGCGCGGCGTCGAGGCCGAGACCGTCGGCGGCCAGAGTGACCGCATAGCCCTGGCCGGTCAGGAACCGGTCGAGCAGGGTGCGGATTTCCGGGTCGTCCTCGATCACGAGCAGGCGGGCCGGTTGTTCCGGCGCGGGCGCGAGGTCCCAGGCTGGCCGGTCGAGGGTGGATAGTGCCGCTTGCCGCATCACGATTGGTTCCTGCCAAACCGGGGCGGACCCCCCTGCCCTGGTTCGCGGAGTGTAGACCGGATGATGGCCGACGTCGTGCCGGGGGTGCGCGCCAAACGCCGGGCACGGGCGATTTTTCGGTTTCGATAATTGCGGCCCAGGTCCATTGACCCGCCCTGGCCACCTGACCAGAGTACCCGGGCGGCCGGACCTCGGGCCGGATACGGACCGGGGAACCGTGATACGCGACCGGAGCGACCCGGAAACCCGCCGGATGCAAGCATGAGCCAGCCGATCGACACGCTGCCCAGTCAGACCAAGCGACGCCGGTCCCGGTTGAAACGGGGCGGGGTGATCGGTGTGGTCGTGGTGCTGCTGGTGTTGCTGGTGAGCGGTATCCGGCACGCGCAGCGGCGCGCGAAGCCGGCCGCCGGACCGATACCGCAGAGCGTGAGCGTGGCGCGCGTGGCGCGCGGCGACGTGCCGGTGCGCCTGATCGAGCTTGGCACGGTGACGCCCCTGACGACGGTGACGGTGCGCTCGCAGATCAGCGGGTATTTGACCGAAGTGGGGTTCACGGAAGGCGAGGAGGTGACCCAGGGGGCGTTTCTGGCCCAGGTCGACCCGCGCCCCTATCAGGCGATTTTGACCCAGTATCAGGGAAACCTGCTGCGCGACCAGGCGCTGCTGACGAACGCGCGACTGGACCTGCACCGCTATGACCGGCTGGTGAAGCTGAATTCGATCGCGGAGCAGAACCTGGATACGGCGCGCGCCAGTGTCGGCCAGTACGAGGGTGCGGTGAAGACCGACCAGGGGCTGATCGCGGGCGAGCAGGTGAACCTGATTTACGCGCATATCACCGCGCCGATCGCGGGGCGGATCGGGCTGCGGCTGGTGGACCCGGGCAATTACGTGACGCCGGGCGACACGACCGGCATTGCGGTGCTGACCCAGATGAAGCCAATGTCGGTGATCTTCACGGTGCCGGAAACCCGGCTGACCGAGGTGCTGGCCGGACTGCGCGCCGGGCCGCTGGCGGTGGTGGCGCGGGACGGCGACGCGGGACCGGTGCTGGCGGCGGGGAATGTGCGGACGATCGACAACCAGGTGGATACCACCACCGGCATGGTGAAGCTGCGCGCGATATTCCCGAACACCGACGAGGCGCTGTTTCCAAACGCCTTCGTGACCGTATCGCTGCTGGTGACGACACATCGCGACGCGGTGGTGGTGCCGAGCGACGCGGTACAGCACGGCACGCCCGGAAATTATGTGTTTCTGGTCAAGCCCGACGATACGGTGACGTTGCGCGCCGTGACAATTGGCGACAGCGCGGACGGCAGGACCGAGATCCTCGCCGGATTGACCGAGGGCGAGCGCGTGGTGCTGCAAGGCACGAGCCGGCTGCGTGAGGGCGCGAAAATCGCGGTCGTGCCGGCGACGTGAACCCGTCCCGCCCCTTCATTCTGCGCCCGGTGGCGACCACGCTGCTGATGGTGGCGGTGGTGCTGCTGGGCGCCGTCGCCTACCATTTTCTGCCGCTATCGGCGCTGCCGCAGGTGGATTACCCGACGATCGTGGTGACGACGCTCTACCCCGGCGCGGGCCCCGAGGTGATGACCGACACCATCACCGCGCCACTGGAGCGCCAACTGGGCCAGATGGCCGGGTTGCAGCAGATGGTCAGCCGCAGTTCGGCCGGGGCCTCGGTGATCACGCTGACCTTCACGCTGGATCTGACGCTGGATGTGGCCGAGCAGGAAGTGCAGGCGGCGATCAATGACGCGAGCAATCTGCTGCCGACCGATCTGCCGAGCCCGCCGATCTATGCCAAGGTGAACCCGGCGGATGTGCCGATCCTGACGCTGGGAGTGACCTCGGCGACGCTGAAGCTGACCGACATCCAGGACCTGGTGCAGACGCGGCTGGCGCAGAAGATCAGCCAGATTTCGGGCGTGGGGCTGGTGCGCATCGAGGGCGGGGAAATACCGGCGATACGGGTGCGGTTCGATCCGGCGCGGCTGGCGGCGTATGGGCTCAATATCGACGACCTGCGCACGACGCTGACGCAGTTGAATGCCAATGCGGCGAAAGGGTCGATGCAAGGGTC
>JAJXVA010000162.1 GCA_021782435.1 Pseudomonadota bacterium | reverse complement strand
TCGCGGCCTGCAACCCCTGCCGCCCGCCAGCGCGGCCTTTCTCAACGCCTTCCAGATCCATGGCCAGGAATTCGATTGCGTGCACGAACCGGCGGTCGTGCATCCGCTCGCCACCATCGTCGCGGCCCTGCTCGCCGCGCTGCCCGGGCCGGCCGCCATCACCGGCGCCGAGTTCCTGACCGCCCTCTGCGCCGGCGTCGACATCGCAACCGCGCTCGGGCTCGCCGCCCGCTCACCCCTGACGTTTTTCCGCCCCGCCACCGCCGGTATTTTCGGCAGTGTCGCCGCCATCGCGCGGCTGCGCCGCCTGCCGCGCGGCCAGGCGCTCGATGCCTTCGGCACCGCGTTAGGCTTCGCCGCCGGCACCATGCAGGCGCATGTCGAAGGCCTGCCGACGCTGCCGCTGCAAATCGCCGCCGCCGCCCGCGCGGCCCTCTGCGCGGTCGATCTCGCCGCCGCCGGCCTGCCCGGCCCGCGCGGCGCCATCGACGGCAAATTCGGCTACCTCGCCCTGTTCGAAACCGCGAGCGACGCGGCGCCCATGCTGGCCGCCCTCGACCACACCGCCCGCGTCACCGAAATCAGCTGGAAGCCCTTCCCCACCGGGCGCGCCGCGCACGGGGCCATCGTCGCCACCCAGGACCTCATGCGTCACCACGGGCTCACCGCCGCCCGACTCGTACGCCTCACCTATACCGCCCCGCCCTTGATCCACCGCCTGGTCGGCCGCCCCGCGCGGCCCGACATGACCCCCGCCTATGCGCGCCTCTGCTTCCCTTATCTCGGCGCGGTCGTGCTGCGACAAGGCACGATCGACCTCGGCGATTTCACCGAGGCGAGCCTGACCAACCCCGACACGCTCGCCCTTGCCAGCCGCATCGCGGTGGTCGCCGACGACAACCCCGACCCCGCCGCCTTCACCCCCGCCGAGGCCGAAGCCTCGCTCAGTGATGGCACAATCGCCCGCGTCGCCGTCACCGCCCAGCTCGGCTCGCCCGCCTGGCCACTCACCGCGGCACAACACCTCGCCAAGGCCCATTCCTGCCTCGCCTTCGCCGGCCTCGCCGACCGCCACCTTCCCCTCGCCACCCTGATGGCGGGGTTTGCCGAGCAACCCGACGCCCACGCCGCGCTGGCCGCCGTGCTCGCCTCCGGCCCAGAGGGTGTGACGATGTGACGGCTACGAAATAAAATGCGCGAAACCGCGCGAATGTATACATTATCCGTTGACACGGCGGCCAAACCGGATTTCGACTGTATTCTGGATACAATCTCGCCGCCAACGGAAAGCGGGCGTGTTTGCCTCGCGATCGCTGCGCATAATGAAGGGGACCATTGATGTCCGGGTATGCCCGTTTTCTGCTTTGCGCCGGCGTGAGCACGCTGGCCTTCGGTGCCGTCACTGCCCGGGCCCAGACGCCCCCGCCAACCCCAAACGCCCGGGCCGAGACCGCCCCGCCAGCCCCGAAATCGCAAACCTCCTCCCCGCCGCATCAGACCGCCCAACTCGAGGAAGTCGTGGTCACCGCCCAGCGGCGCAGCCAGAACCTCCAGAAAGTCCCGATATCCGTCACCAGCCTCTCGAGCGTGGCCCTCGCGGCACAGCAGGTCACCTCCGCGCTCGATCTCGGTCGCGTCGTCCCCAACCTGTTCGCCAGCGAAAATGTCGGCCTGTCCTCGGCCAACGTCTATTACATCCGCGGCCTCGGCCAGACCGAATCCTTCCCGACCTTCGAGCCTCAAGTCGCAACCTATGTCGATGACGTCTATGTCTCCCGCCAGAACGCCAATAATTTCGCCCTGTTCGGCGCCTCCCAGGTGCAGGTCCTCAACGGCCCGCAAGGCACGCTGTTCGGCAGTAATTCCACGGGTGGCGCCATTCTCATCACGCTGCAGAAGCCCCAGGACAAATTCGGCGGCTATGTCGATGTCGGCTATGGCAGCTTCGGCGCGTTCTCCGGCCGCGCCTCGGTCGATATCCCGATCGACCATCAATTCCTCACCCGCACCTCCGTCTATGGCCTGACCGACAACGGCTATGTCCAGAACGTCACCAACGGCCAGAGCCTGAATGCCAACCATAATTTCGGCGTGCGTGAGGCATTCCGCATCCGGCCCGATGCCATCCCCAACCTGGAATGGAACATCGCCGCCGATTATCAGCAGGACAACGGCGCCAATATCCTCAACTTCCCGGTCAACAACGGCGGCGTCAATGGCAGCGACCGCATCGCCTATACCGGATTTTCCACCTCACCCGGCGCGCTCGAACCCTTCCTCACCGGCCAGAAATCCCGCCTCGGCCAGGGCGATGCGCTGACGAGCTATGGCTTCCAGTCCAACATCGCCTACAAACTCCCCAACGGCACCTTGAACTTCATCACCGGCTTCCGCGGCATCCAGCAGGCCGACGCGCTCGATTTCCCGGACGCGGCCCTCGGGCCGATCCGCTTCGATACCGTGCCAACCGGCCAGTTCGCCCTCGCCCAGCAATTACGCAGCTATGAATACACCCAGGAAATCAAATACTCCGGCCATATCGGCGATAAACTGACCTTCACCAGCGGCGCCTTCTATCTGTTCGAGACGGATCGCAACAATTATGGCGCCGTCGCCAATCTCGCCGGTGTGCTCGGTATCCCCGGCCTGCTCAACTATCCGTTGACGGTCGGGGATGAATTTACCCGCAACCAAACCGTCTCGGAAGCCATCTACAGCCAGGCCGACTACAAAATCACCCCCAAGCTCACCGTCACCCTGGGCGGTCGCTACACCCACGAAATCGAGCAACTCAACGCCTCCGCCAACGCCCCCGGGTCGGGCTTCAGCACCGCCCAGATCCGCGCCGCCGGATACCTCACCCATCTGACCGCGGATGAATTCACCCCACGCTTCGCGCTGCAATATCAATTCACCCCCCTGCTCATGGGCTACGCCTCGGCCACACGCGGCTTCCAGGGCGGCGGCTGGAACGGGCTCGCCTTCACCGCCCAGACCTACAACAATTTCGCCCCCGAAACCGTCTGGTCCTACGAAGCCGGGTTCCGCTCGGAAACTCCCGACAAGCGCCTGCGCGTCAACGGCTCGCTGTTTTTCGCCAACACCACCGGCTATCAATTACTGTCCGATCTGCCGGCGGCCGCCTCGTTCGTCACCGCCAATGCCGCCAGCCTGCAAACCTACGGCGCCGAGTTCAACGTCACCTGGCGGCCGATCGACGATCTCACCCTCGACGGCACGATCGGCCTGATCGACGCCACCTATTACAACCCCTCCGGCAGTGTGCGCGCCCAGCGCACCGCCTGCCGCGCCGCCCCCGGCCCGGCCAACCCGAGCTGTGGCAACGGCATCGTCAATTTCGCCGGCAATCTGGCCACACCCGTCTACACGCCACCGGTCAACGCAACCTTATCCGGCCGCTACGACATCTATATCGGAGATTACACCCTCACCCCCACCGCGGGCGTCCAATTCAGCGCCCGCCAATATATCGGGCCCGAAGGCACGCCACAGGCACTCGACCCCGCCTACGCCATGCTCGATCTCGGCGTCACCCTCCAGCTCGCCAACCTCCCGGTGGCCATAACTGCCGAGTGCAAGAATTGCACCATGACCAATTACGCCACCACCTATCTGTTCGGATACCGCTACTACAACATCCCCGGTGTCTATGACGTCAATCTCAAATACACGTTCTGACTGAGGGGCCTGAGCCATGCGCCTGATCGCACTCTTCAACCTCAAGCCCGGTATCCGTGAAAGCGACTATGAGGCCTGGGCGCGCGGCACCGATATTCCCACCGTGCGCGCCCTCGGCTCGATCGGCGGCTTTTCCGTCCATCGGGTCACCGGCGTCCTCGGTCCGCCCGCGCCGGCGCCCTATCGCTACGTCGAAATCATCGATATCACCGATCGGGATGGCTTCACGCGCGACGTCGCCACCGCCGCCATGCAGGAAATCGCCGCCGAATTCCAGGCCATGGCCGATGTCGTGTTTCTGACCACCGAACCCCTCCCGGAAACAGGCCAGGAATAAACCCCGATGACCCTGGCTGGTAAAACCGCGGTCATCACCGGCTCGGGCCGGGCCGGCGGGCTCGGCGCCGCCATCGCCTGGCGCCTCGCCCATGAGGGCGCCCATGTCGTGCTCTCCGATCTCGGCCACCCGCGGGATGCCGCCACTCCCGCCGCCATGATCGGGGACCGTTCCGGCCTGGAATCGCTCGCCGCGTCCTGGCGCGCGCAGGGGCTTTCGGTGTCCACCTGCGTCTGTGACGTGCGCGATTACGCCAATGTCCAGGCGCTCGCCGCCCATGCCGTCGCGCACGGCGGCGGGCTCGATATCTGGGTCAACAACGCCGGCATCGGCTATATCATGAAGCCCCTGCTCGAGGTTTCGCCCGAGGACTGGCAGGCGGTCATCGATGTCAATCTCACCGGCGCGTTCTACGGGTTGCGGGTCGCGGCCGAAATCATGGCCGCGCAGGGGCGGGGCGGGCGCATCATCAACATCGCGAGCCAGGCCGCCAAATCCGGCTTTCCCCACGCCCAGGCCTATACCGCCTCCAAACACGCCCTGGTCGGCCTCGTGCGGTCGGCTGCGATCGAACTCGGCCCGCTCGGCATCACGGTCAACAATGTCTGCCCCAACCACGTGACCACCGGCCTCGGCGCCTGGCAGAACACGTATTTCGCCAAAGTCACCGGCCATGAAACCGTCGACACCTACCTGCAAGCCATGGCCGCGCGCATTCCGCTCCGCCGTCCCGGCCGGGTCGAGGATACCGCCAATGCCGTCGCCTTCCTCTGCTCCAATGAGGCCAGCTACATCACCGCCGAATCCCTGAACGTCTCGGGCGGTGAGGAACCGCACTGATGCCGCCGCGCGTCGACGTGCTCGTCATCGGCGCCGGCGCGGCCGGCCTGCCGGCGGCGATTTTCGCCAGCCGCCTCGGCGCCCGGGTGCTCGTCGTCGAAAGCACCGACCGGATCGGCGGCACGTTTCATTACTCGTCCGGGCAAATGAGCGCCGCCGGCACGAGGGTGCAGGCCCTCAAGGGCATCCACGACACCCCCGACCTGCATTACCAGGACGTGATGCGCATCAGCCGCGGCACGGCCGACCCCGCCCTCACCCGCCTCGCCGTCGACCATGCCGCGGACACGCTGCACTGGCTGATGGACCAGGGCTTGCAGGTGTTGCCCGAGCACCCGATCATCCATTTCGGCCACGCGCCGTACCGCATTCCGCGCACCTATTGGGCCCGCGAGGAGGGCCGCGCCGTGCTCGCCGCCATGCTGCCCGAATACCGCCGCGCCGAAGCCGCGGGGCTGATCGAAACCTGGTGCGGC
>JAJXVA010000161.1 GCA_021782435.1 Pseudomonadota bacterium | reverse complement strand
CTCGTGCCCCTGCTGGCTACCCTCGATCCCGGCCTGGTCCCGAGCACAACGGGCTGAGCGATCAGGCTCTCGCCGCGAGGCTGCGCCGGGGGCGGGCGGCGCCGTCCCGCCCCCGGGCGCGGTCGCTCAGTCGCCGGTCACCGCGAAGGCCGGCGGGGTATTGGTCGGATAACTTTTCCAGCCCGCGCCATCGAAATTCGTGCCGGCCAGCACATCGCTCACCTGGTTGGTGGTCGACAGCGCCCAGGCGCCGCTGAAGGTGGAATTGCTCGGGCTGTCGGCGGCGATCACCACCCAGTAGGGCGTGCCCGCGCTCAGCGCCACCCCGCTCGGAAACCGCGCCTTGATGACCTGGCAGCAGGCGCCGGCCACCGGTTTCACCCCCGTCTCGGCCGAAACCAGCGCCGTGCCCGGAACGCCGCCCGCGTCGGTATAGATCGACACATCGACCAGGGAATTGCCGGAAATATACCCGACCGCGGCATATACGCTGGTCGCCGTGCCGGCGGCCGCGGGCGTGAACTGCGCGGCCGAGGTAATTCCAGGGCTGAACAGCACCCCCGGCCCGGTTATCGTGTTGCCCTCACCCGAAAAATACAGCCCGTTCGGGTAGGCGCTGGCGAAATTGCTGAACAGCACGCTCGCCGCCGCCGGCAGCGCGAACGGTGCCGCCTGGTGCCGGCTCGGCGCGGCATAGGTGTAGCGCCAATCGGGGCTGTGCGAGGCTTGGGTGGGCTGGTGGGCGGGCTGGAGGGCGGGCTGGTGGGCGTTCGGCGGGCTGGCCGCCATCGCCGGCAGCGCGGCAAAACCAATCGCGGCCATCACGGCCGTAATTCCAATCCTGGGTATCATGGCGGGAGTCTCCGATAAAATCCTGGTCGTTGTAAAAAATTCCGGCCGGGTTGCGGCCGCGCTGATGCGGTCAGCCTCTCCCGCAACGCAGCCGGCCGTCAACCCCAAAACCGCGCAAATGCCGCAATGTTTCGCGCGGTGAATGATAATGCCTCGCATCCGCATTGCAAATGCGAAGCATTCGCATTACTCCCTCCGCACCCCACCGCCGGAGCCAATGCCGCCCATGCGCCCCGCTATCCGCCCCGCTATCCGCCCCGCTATCCGTCACGTCATCGCCCGAGCGGCCGTGCTCGCCCTCGGCCTCATCCGCCAGGCCGCCGCCCAACCGCTCGCCAACCCCGCCCCGGCCCCGCCCGTCGCGACAATCGTCGTCCTCGCCCCCCGCACCGCCCAACCCGGCCCCGGCCTCTCCCCCACCGGCAGCGCCGCCTATGTCGTCACCCGCGCCAGCATCGCCGCCATGCCCCAGGGCAGCGCCACCCCGCTCAACGCCGTCCTCACCCAACTGCCCGGCGTCTCCGCCGACCAGAACCAGCAAATCCACATCCGCGACACCGAAGGTCCGCAATTCCAATACGATATCGACGGTATGCTGGTGCCGTTCGACATCAACACCAACCCGCCCTTCCTGTCCTTTCTCGATACCCGCTTCCTCAGCCGGCTCACCCTGCTCACCGGCGTGCTGCCCGCGCGCTACGCCTATGCCACCGGTGGCGTGGTCGATATCGCCACCCGCCAGGGCTGCGCCGACCCGGGCGGCAGCGCCGCCCTCACCCTCGGCCAGCGCCGCCAGGTCTCGCCATCCCTCACCTATGGCGGGTGCCTCGGCGCCACCACCTACGTCGTCACCGCCACCTATGCCCAGGGCAATGACGCCTTCAGCAGCGCAACCCCCGGCCCGAACCCGATCCACGATGCCACCCATCGCGGCAATCTGTTCGCCCACGCGACCCATCCCCTCACGGACCACCTCTCCCTCAGCCTGTCGTTCGCGGCCAATGTCAGCGACAACCAGTTGCCCAACCAGCCCGGCCAGGCCCCCGCCTTCGGGCTCGCCGGCGTCACCCCTGAAAATTCCGCGGCCATAAATTCCCTGCTGAATTTCTCGGATTATCTCGGCATGGCGGTGCTCACCTATGCCCCCAACGCCGATACCGGCCTGCAAATCGGCTATGCCGGACACGCTTTGTCCGAGAATTTCCTGCCCGATGTGGCGGGCGAGCTCATCTACCAGGGCGTCGCCTCCCACGCCCTCCACACCGACCAGGACCACACCGTGCAGGCCGATCTCAGCCACCGCGCCGGCGCCCACACCCTCACGTTCGGCGCCTATCTCGGGCTTTACGGCGTCACCGCGACCGATTCCTCCTGGGTGTTTCCCGCCACCCCCACCCTCGAACAGACCAGCCAGAACCCCATCGCCCTCGCCAGCCGGGCCAGCGCCGCCAACCTCCTCACCGGCGTCTATCTCGACGATCTCTGGCAAATCACCCCGGCGCTGAAACTCAATGCCGGCCTCCGCTTCGATGATCTCACCGGCTTCACCCAGGGAAACCAGGTCAGCCCCACCCTCAACCTCACCTACCAACCAAGCGATGCCATCACCTTCCATCTCGGCGCCATGCGCGCCATGCAGGTGCCCAGCTTCCAGGGCATCGCCCCCGACACCATCGCACTCTTCTCCGGCACCACCGCCTCCGGCCCACCCGGCATCGCCACGCCCGCGGTCGAGCGCGATACCCTGGTCGATGCCGGCTTCCTGTGGCGCCTCAGCCCTCGGCTCACCCTCTCCCAGGACAGCTACTACGAACGGACCGATCACTACCTCGATACCGGTCAGTTCGGCGCGGTGCCCATTTTCGCGCCCTTCAATTACCGCGCCGGCGCGCTCTGGGGGTCGGAAACCGGGCTGCGCTACGCCACCGGGCCGCTCAGCCTCTATGGCAACGCGACGCTCTCCCGTAACACCCAGCGCGGCGTCGCCACCGGCCAGTTCAATTTCGACCCCGCCGAACTCGCCTATATCGATGCCCACGGCCTCGTGGTCGATCACGCGCCGCGCTTCGCCGGCACATTCGGCGCCGCCTGGCAGCTTGGCCGCCTCGCCACCAGCCTGTCCGGCACCTACAGCTCCGGCCTGCGCGCCGGCTTTGCCGACACACGGCACCTGCCCGCCACCTTCGCCGCCGACGGGTCGCTCAGCTATCGCGTCGAAATCCCCGGCCTGCCGCCCGTCACCGAAACCCTGACCGTGCTCAACCTGCTCGACCGCACCAATCTGATCCGCCCGGCCGAGGGCATCGGCATCTTCCAGGCCGCTTACGGCCCGCGCCGCACCCTCCTGTCCACCATCGCGATGGCGCTCGGCGGCTGACGCGCCCGCCGCATCGCGAAACCACGCCCCGCCCCGCCACCGCATCAGCCTCTGGACAATCGTCGCCCATGGCGGCATGTGCCAAATCATGCGCGCCCCATTCCGCCTCGCCCCCGCACTCCTCGCCGCCCTGCCAGCCCTGGTCCCCGCCGCCCTGGTCCCCGCCGCGCTGGTCCCCGCCGCGCTTGTCCCCGCCGCGGCCCACGCCGCCCCCGCCCCCCTCGCGCCCGCGCGGCCCGTGCACGAATATCTCGCGCTCGCCCTCTCCCCCGACGGCAAAACCCTCGCCTCGATCGAGGGCGACCCCACGCCCTCCGGCGCCGTCACCATCCGCAGCATCGTGCTCCGCCCCACCGCCGGCGGGCCCGCCCAAACCGTCGCGCTGCCCTGCGGCGCCGTGCCGGAATGCACGCCCTCCTCCCTCACCTGGTCGCCCGACGGCAAAAGCCTCGCCTTCGTGCTGCGCAGCCCCGGCACCCACAACCACGCCATCCTCGCCACCGACGCCATGGCCAGCCCCCCCCACCAGTTGCTGTCATTCAACGGCACGCTGGTCGATCTGCGCTACCTGCCCAATGGCAAGCTCGCCGTCCTGGCCACGCCCGATGCCAACAAGGAAGTCGGCGCGGTCCAGGCCGGGGCCGCCCAGGTTGGCGTCCTCGGCACCGATGTCCACGAGCAGCGCATCGCCGTGCTCGACAATGGCGGCCTCACCTTCGCCTCGCCGCCCAATCTGTTCGTCTATGAATACGCCGCCCTGCCCGATGGCGGCTTCGTCGGCACCGCCGCCCCCGGCGATGGCGACAATAACTGGTGGGTCGCCAAGCTCATGCGCTTCGAGCCGCCAGGCAACGCCACCGTCCTCTACGCCCCGACCAGCCCCTCCCAGCAGATCGGCGACCCCCAGGTCTCCCCCGACGGCAAAACCGTCGCCTTCATCGCCGGCATCATGAGCGATTTCGGCCCGATGGGCGGCGATGCCTTCCGGCTCGATCTCGCCTCCGGCCAGGTCACCAACCTCACCGAGGGCGCCCACAGCACCGTGCGCGCCCTCTCCTTCAGTTGCGCCGGCACATCCCTCATCCTCACCGAACTCGCGCAACAGAACGCCGTCATCGCCGACCTGCCGCTCGCCGGCGGCCAACCCGCCACCCTCTACAGCACCGACCAGCGCCTCGGCGCCGGCTGGGCCGGCCCCGCCTATGTCCGCGCCTGCGGCGCCGGCATCACCGCCACCGTCCACCAATCCTTCTCAACCCCGCCCGAAATCGCGGTCGGCCTGGTCGGCAAATGGCACGATCTCACCACCATCAATCACGGCATCACATTCCCGGTCGAAGCCAAATCCCTGACCTGGACCAGCGACCAATACGCCGTTCAGGGCTGGCTGCTGCTGCCCCACACCGCGACGCCGCCCCGGCCCAACCTGTTGCAACGCTACCTGCCGCGCTTCTTCCCCCCGCCGCACCCGCACCTCATCCCCATGATCACCATGGTCCATGGCGGTCCCGCCTGGGCCAACATGCCCGCCTTCATCGGCCCCGGCCTCACCCGTAAATTCCTCGATGCCGGCTACGCCGTGCTGCTGCCCAACCCGCGCGGCAGCTACGGCCAGGGCGAGGCCTTCACCCGCGCCAATATCCAGGATTTCGGCTACGGCGACCTGCGCGACATCCTCCACGGCGTCGATGCCGCCGAACACGCCGCCCCCATCGATGATAAACGCCTCGGCCTCACCGGCTGGAGCTATGGCGGCTACATGACCATGTGGGCCGTCACCCAGACCAACCGCTTCGCCGCCGCCGTCGCCGGCGCCGGAATCTCGAACTGGCAAAGCTACTACGGCGAAAACGGCATCTCCGCCTGGATGATCCCGTATTTCGGCGCCTCCGTGTACCAAAACCCCGCCGTCTACGCCAAATCCTCCCCCATCACCTTCATCACCCACGTCCATACCCCGACGCTGGAAGTGGTCGGCGAACGCGATATCGAATGCCCGGCGCCGCAAACCCTCGAATTCTGGCACGCCCTGACCGATCTCGGCATCCCCACCCAAGGCGTCATCTACCCCGGCGAAGGCCACGGCATGCACAAACCCGAACATATCGAGGATTTCGAAAACCGCAGCCTCGCCTGGTTCCAACGCTGGTTCGCCAACCGTACCTAAACCCCCCCCC
The DNA here is from genome assembly GCA_021782435.1 of Pseudomonadota bacterium. Taxonomy (GTDB): domain Bacteria; phylum Pseudomonadota; class Alphaproteobacteria; order Acetobacterales; family Acetobacteraceae; genus JAJXVA01. The sequence continues at coordinate 14 of JAJXVA010000161.1, read as the reverse complement.
CCGCCCCACCCCCG
>JAJXVA010000160.1 GCA_021782435.1 Pseudomonadota bacterium | reverse complement strand
GGCAACGCCAGCCCGCGCCGCCCGGCCGCTTGCCGGCTTGCTTTCCGCCACGATCTTCCGTATCTCCCCGGCTTCGTCGCGCGACCGGGCCTTGAACAGGGCATGCCCGGCCGCGACCGGCCGCGCGGTGCGGCCCCCGCCCCATCCGGCGGCACGGTGAAGGAGACCCAAATGCCCAAGATGAAGACCAAATCCTCGGTCAAGAAGCGATTCAAAATCACCGCGACCGGCAAGGTTCTCGCCGGCCCCGGCAAGAAGCGGCACAATCTTTCCGCGCGCAGCCAGAAATCCAAGCGCGCCAACCGCGGCAGCCAGGTGCTCACCCATGCGGACGGTCTGACCGTCAAGCAATGGGCCCCCTACGGCCTGAATTGAGCGGAAAGGAAACCTGAGCCATGGCACGCGTCAAACGGGGTGTTACCACCCATGCCCGGCACAAGAAGGTGCTCGAGCAATCCAAGGGCTTCGTCGGCCGCAGTTCCACCAATTACCGCATCGCGCGCGAACGGCTGGAAAAGTCGCTGCAATATGCCTACCGCGACCGGCGGGTTAAGAAGCGCGAATTTCGCGCCCTCTGGATCCAGCGCATCAATGCCGCCGTGCGGGAACACGGGCTGACCTACAGCCGCTTCATGGATGGCCTGAAAAAAACCGGCATCGAGATCGACCGCAAGGTCCTCGCGGCCATTGCGTTCGACGACGCGGCGGCCTTCGCGGCGATTGTCGAAAAGGTAAAGGCCGCCATTTGAGGCGGTAACAGGGGCGAGGGCACGGGTGATGCGCGGCGGTATTGCGACTTTGGCCATGAGTTTCGGGCTGGCGGCCGGCGCCGCCCTGGCCCAGCCGGCACCCAAATCGCCGCCGCCGCCGCACTTTCCCTGGGCCGATCAGGCGGCGCCGATGGTCGCCGGTGTCAGCCTCGGCGAAAGCCGCGGCAAGGTCGTGGCCGCGCTCGGCCAGCCCGATGCCACCTCCGCCCAGCCCGCCGCGCCGGGTCAGTTCGTGCTCAGCTACAAGGCCCGCGGCATCAATGTCGTCGGTTCCGGCAAGCAGTGCGTGTTCGCCGTCACCTTGCTCAGCCCGGCCGCCGGCGCCGTCGGCGCGGTGCATGTCGGCGACAATCTGCCCACCGTGCTGCGCGCCTGGGGCCGGCCGCGCACCGTGAACGGCCCGTACGGCATCTATGACGGCAAGGGCTTCCTCGCCATCGTGCAGTTCGACCCGGCCACCATGCTGGTCGCGCATCTCGGCATCGCCTCCAAAAGCATCGACTGACCCTGCCACCACGCCCGGGCTCGGTTTCCCCGGAAATCGGCGCCCCTTGTCTTCCTCACCGCGGTCGAACCCTCCATGCCCGACGAAACAGAAGCCTTGCGTGCGGCGGTGCTGGCCGACCTCGAGGCCACCCCGGATCTCCGCGCCTGGGATGCGCTGCGCGTCGCCGTGCTCGGCAAATCCGGCACCCTGACCGCGCGCCTGAAAGCCCTCGGCACCGCCACCCCTGAGGCGCGGCGCGCGCACGGCGCGGCGCTGAACGCGCTCAAAACCGACCTCGTGGCCGCGTTCGAAACCCGCCGCGCCGCCCTCGAAAGCGCTGCCCTGGCCGCGCGCCTCGCCGCCGACCGGGTGGATGTCACCCTGCCCGCGCCGGCGGCCCCGCCCGGGCTGATCCATCCCATCAGCCGCACCATCGAGGAAATCATCGCCATCTTCGGCGCCATGGGCTTCGGCGTCGGCGACGGCTTCGATATCGAATCCGACTGGTTTAATTTCGGCGCGCTCAACATCCCGCCGCATCACCCCGCCCGCGCCGACCAGGACACGTTCTACCTCGCCGATAGCGGCACCCCGCCGCGCCTGCTCCGCACCCAGACCTCGGATGTGCAGGTGCACACCATGCTCACCACTCCGCCGCCATTCCGCGTCATCGCGCCCGGCCGCACCTACCGCGCCGACCATGACGCAACCCACAGCCCGATGTTTCATCAGTGCGAGGGCATCGCCATCGGCGAGTCCATCACCCTCGCCAACCTCAAGGGCTGCCTGATCGATTTCCTGCGCGCCTTCTTCGAGGAACCCGCCCTCAAGGTCCGCTTCCGCGCCAGTTATTTCCCCTTCACGGAACCCTCGATGGAGGTCGATATCGGCTGGGACCGACACAGCGGGGAAATCGGCCGCGGCGTCGATTGGCTGGAAATTCTTGGCTCCGGCATGGTGCATCCGCGGGTGCTGGCCAATTGCGGGCTCGATCCCCGCCAGTGGCAGGGCTTCGCCTTCGGCATGGGCATAGAACGCCTGACCATGCTGAAGCACGGCATGACCGATCTCCGTCCCTTCTACGAAAGCGATCTGCGCTGGCTGCGCCATTACGGGTTCAGCGCGCTCGCGCCGGCCCTGCTGCATGAGGGGCTGTAAATGAAGTTCACCCTCGGCTGGCTCCAGCGTCACCTCGAAACCGCGGCCTCGGCCGATGACATCTCCGAGGTGCTGAGCCGCATCGGCCTCGAGGTCGAGGCGCTCACCAGCCGCGCCGCCCCGCTCGCCGCGTTTCGCGTCGCCCACGTCATCGCCGCCGCTCCTCACCCCAACGCCGACCGGCTGCGCGTCTGCCAGGTCGACACCGGCGAGGGCGTGATCGAGGTCGTCTGCGGCGCACCCAACGCGCGCGCCGGCATCAAGGCCGTGTTCGCGCCCCCCGGCAGCGTCATTCCGGCCACCGGCGCCACCCTCCGTGTCGGGGAAATTCGGGGTGTCCGATCCAACGGCATGCTGCTGTCCCTCCGCGAAATGAACCTCGGCGAGGACCATGACGGTATCGTCGAACTGCCGGCCGACGCGCCGACCGGCATGGCGTATGCCGAATTCTCCGGGCTCGATGATCCGTTGTTCGAGATCGCGGTCACCCCCAACCGCGGCGATTGTCTCGGCGTGCGCGGCATCGCGCGCGACCTCGCCGCCGCCGGCCTCGGCCGGCTGCTGCCCTGGCAGCCGCCCGCGGTCGCCGCCACCGGCGACAGCCCCGTCACCTGGCGCCTGGACTGGCCGGAAGCCTGTCCGCACGTGCTCGGTCGCGCCGTGCGCGGTGTGCGCAACGGGCCCGGCCCGGCCTGGCTCGCCCGCCTGCTCACCGCGGTCGGGCTGCGCCCGATCAGCGCCCTGGTCGATATCACCAATTTCTTCACCCTCGATCTCGGGCGGCCGCTCCATGTCTTCGATATTTCCCGCCTGCGCGGCCCTGTCCTCACCCTGCGGCGTGGCGCCGGCAACGAGACCCTGGCAGCGCTCGATGGCCGAACCTACGCGCTCGATACCGAGGATTGTGTGATCGCCGATGCTGGCGGCGCGGTGTCGCTCGCTGGCATCATCGGTGGCGCCGCCACTGGTTGCGTCGCCGAAACCACCGATGTGTTCCTCGAATGCGCGGCCTTCGACCCGGTGCGGATCGGGCTTTCGGGCCGTCGCCACCACATCTCAAGCGACGCCCGCCAGCGTTTCGAGCGCGGCATCGACCTGGGCCTGATGCCCGCCGCGCTCGATGCGGCCACCGCCATGGTCATCGCGCTCTGCGGCGGTACGGCGAGCGCCGCCACCGCCGCCGGCACCCGGCCCGACCGCGCACGCACCGCCCGCCTCACCCATGCCCGCCTCGCCCGCCTCGCCGGCGAACCCGTGCCCGCCGAGGCCAGCCTGGCGCTGCTGCGGGGGCTGGGCTTCGAACCCGTCGCGCAGGATGCGGCCTCCGCCAGTTTCCGCGTGCCGTCCTGGCGCAACGACATCGCCGCCGGCACGGTGCTCGATCCCGCCCCCGGGCTCGATCCGGCCCGGCTCGCCGAGGCCAGGGCAGGGGCCGAGGTGATGGAGCCCGAAGCCGACCTGGCCGAGGAGGTGCTGCGCCTGCGTGGCCTCGACCGCATCGCGCCGGTCTCGCTGCCGGTCGGTGATGCGGTGCCCCGCGCGACACTCTCCCCCGCCCAGATCCGAACCCAGCGGGCGCGGCGGGTGCTGGCCGAGCGCGGCCTGCTGGAATGTGTCACCTTCAGCTTCACCGATGCCCGAACCGCGGCGCTGTTCGGCGCGGCGGCGCCGATCACCCTCGCCAACCCCATCGCCGCCGATCTCGACACCATGCGCCCAACCGCGCTCGCCACCTTGGCTTTGGCCGCCAGCCGTAACCTCGCCCGTGGCCAGGTGGCACCCGCCCTGTTCGAAATCGGCCCCGCCTTCCAGGGCGTCACCGTGGCGGGCCAGCGCCGCGAAGCCGCCGGCTTGCGCTGCGGCACCAGCCCGCGCCACTGGCGCGACCCCGCCCGGGTGGTCGACGCGTTCGATGCCAAGGCCGATCTGTTCGCGCTTCTGGCCGCTCTCGGCCTGCCGATGGAAAGCCTCTCCGTCACGCCCGACGCCCCGTCCTGGTATCACCCCGGCCAATCGGGCACGGTCCGCCAGGGGCCGAAACTGGTGCTGGGGCATTTCGGCAGTCTCCACCCCGCGCTCACCGCGGCGCTCGATCTGCCGGCCACGGTCGGGTTCGTGCTCCACCTGCACGCCGTGCCCGAGCCGAAGCGCCGGCGCCGGGCCGCGCCCGAATTGCCCAATCTGCAACCCGTCCGCCGGGATTTCGCCTTCGTCTGCGCGGCCGATACCGCCGCCGAGACGCTGTTGCGCGCGGTGCGCGGCGCCGAGCGCGGCCTGATCGGCCAGGTCACGCTGTTCGACCGGTTCGAACTGCCGGACGGTAAAATCTCCCTCGGGGTGGAAGTGGTGCTGCAGCCGCGCGACCATACCCTGACCGATGCCGAAATCGAATCGGTCGCGGCAAAAATCGTCGCCGCGGCCGGCAAGGCAACCGGCGCCGGGCTGCGATAAGCGGCATGGCCCGTGTTCCAACCCGTCGAGGCCCCGCCCCATGCTGCGCGCCACCGACGATCTGATCGCGGCCGGGTTCGCGCCCGAGGCCGCGCGCGCCGGGCTCGATGCCGTCGCCGCGCGCTACGCGGTCGCCATCCCGCCCACCCTCGCGCGGCTGATCGATGACCCCGACGGTCCGATCGGCCGGCAATTCATTCCCGCGGCGGCGGAAATCGATACCGCCCCGTTCGAGCTGACCGACCCGATCGGCGATGACGCGCATGAGGTTCTGCCCGGCCTGGTCCACCGCTACCCGGACCGCGTGCTGCTCAAGCCGCTGTTGATCTGCCCGACCTATTGCCGCTTCTGCTTCCGTCGCACCCATGTCGGCCCCGATGGCGGTGTGCTGGGCGCCGACGCCCTCGCCGCCGCGCTCGCCTATATCCGCCGAACCTCCCGGCTGCGCGAGGTCATCCTGACCGGCGGCGACCCGCTGATGCTTTCGCCGCGGCGTCTCGCCGGCATCATCGCCGAACTTTCCGCCATGCCCCATCTCGAGGGTCTGCGCCTGCACACGCGCGTGCGCAGCCAAGAGGCGGCGCGGCCCATTCTCGAGCGGGCGGCGCGCGAGGGGGCGCTCGTCGTGTTCACGGTCGTCAGCCCCGAGCTGCGC
>JAJXVA010000159.1 GCA_021782435.1 Pseudomonadota bacterium | reverse complement strand
GCCGCTGGTCACCAGGCCCTCCAGAAAATTATCATCGATGGGTGAGGCCACTTCCGGGACGGCTCGGATTGCTTCTTTCGGTACAGGTACTATGTCCGATACACGATCCACCAGAAGGCCTACGGTCTTGGCGTCAGTGCTGACGATGATGATGGCGTGCATCGCGCTCGCCTCTGTCGCGGCGCGGCCGAAGCGTACCCGCAGATCGAAAATAGGGACCACGACTCCGCGCAGATTGATGACACCTAACACATAGACAGGAGAATTAGGAATTGTGGTCGTCTCGGACCAGCCCTTGATCTCGCGCACCATCATGATATCGATGCCAAACTCTTCGTCGCCCAGGGTAAAGGTCATGAATTGCTGGCAACGGTCATCGGCGAAGCCAAGCCCGTCCTTTGGCCGGTCTTGACCGAACCCGGGCATCGTATCTGCAATAAGTTCCTGCATCATGGCTATTTCAACTCCGGGATCAGGCGGCTTGGGCTTGAGCTGGGGGTGGGCGCGCGCAGCGTAGACGGGAAACATCAAGTATCAACGCAACCCGGCCATTTCCCAGTATGGTTGCGCCACCTATTCCCTCGACAGAGCCATAATTTTCTTCGATGCTCTTCACTACCACCTGCTGCTGGCCGATCAATTCATCAACCAATAGCGCCAGGCGTTTGCCGCCATCCCCCTCGACGATGACCACGATACCGTTACAAGGATTGGTAACGGCGCCAGGAATACCAAAAATCCCGTGCAGGGGCACCAGCGAGATGTAGTCCCCGCGCAGCGCCAGCACCTCGCCGTAGCCGACCAGAGGGCGAATGTCGCCTGCGCGTGGGCGAAGATTCTCGACGATGTTCGACAGGGGAATGATATAGGTCTGGCGACCGATCGCGACCACCATGCCATCCAGGATGGCCAGCGTCAGCGGCAAAGAGAGGGTGAAGCGCGATCCTGTGCCGAAGCGTGATTCCAGGTTGATGCGCCCACCCATGGCCTGCACGTTGCGCTTGACCACGTCCATCCCGACGCCACGACCGGAGACGTTCGAGACTTTTTCGGCGGTGGAAAACCCCGGTAGGAAAATGAGGTTGGTGATTTCATCGTCGGATAGATTGGCGTTCGCCGGGATCAGTCCCTTGCTTTCGGCTTTGCGGCGCACCTGGTCGCGGTTGATGCCGCGCCCGTCATCAGATATTTCGATGACGATCCGGCCGCTGCGGTGTTCAGCGGACAGGTGTATGGTGCCTTGTGCGGGTTTGCCGGCCGCCATTCGCTCGGCCGGGGGTTCGATTCCATGGTCGATCGCATTGCGTATCATGTGGGTCAGCGGATCGCCCAACTGCTCGATTACGGTTTTGTCGATTTCGGTGTTTTCGCCGGTCATGATGATGCGGACATCGCGACCGAGTTCCGCCGCGAGATCCCGCACCAGCCGGGGGATGCGCGAGAATACTGATTTCACTGGCTGGGCGCGGATCGCCATCACACTTTCCTGCAATTCCCGCGCATGCTGCGACAGACCTTCGATACCGCGGAGGAGGTCGGGGTGCTGATCGACCGACAGGCCGCTGCTTTGTTCCAGCAGCACGGCCTGGGTTATGACCAATTCCCCGACCAGATTGACCAGGCGATCGACCTTTTCGATGTCGACGCGGATCGAGCGGGTTTGTGGGCTGGGGGCTTGATTGGGTTTTTCCGCGCGCGCGGCAGCGGGCGGAGGATCGGGCGGGGCCTGCGGCGGGCCGACGGTCGCGTCTCCCGCGGGTAGCGCGGCGGGTGGTGGGGATGGCGCTATTGCTGGCGGGGGCGCATCGGCAAGGGTCAAGCGGCAATCATCCTCGACGAATTCAAATACTTCGCGGAGTTCGGCCTCGGGTGCGATGGTGGTCAGGTGGATGGTCCAGACCAGATAGGAATCTTCGGGGTCTAGCGCATCGAGGTTGGGCAGGCGCGATAGATCGGGTTGGATATCGGCTTCGCCCAGGCGCGCGAGTTGGGTGAGGATCAGAATCGGCTCGTTGCCGTTGCGGAATACCTGAGGTTGCGGCGCGAAGCCGATGATGCATTGGCGGGGGGATTGGATGGCGCCCGCGGCAGATGGCGCCCGGCTGCCCGCGGACTGGCCGATGGGGCTGTCGGCGCCGTCATTGGCGGCCTGGGTCATGGCGGCGACGATTTCGGCGCCGAAATTCGATGGGAGTTGCGTGCCTGTCTGCTCGGCCGCTACGAGATCGCCCAGACTGTCGATGGCCCGCACGAGCAGGCTGATGATTTCCTCGGTGGGCGCACTGCGACCATTGCGCAGGCTATCCATCAGGGTTTCGGCGACGTGGGTGAATTCGACTAATCGCGTGAACCCGAAAGCACCCGCGCCACCCTTGATGGAATGCACGGCGCGGAAAATGGCGTGCAGCGTGTCATCGCCAGCGGACCCGTCGGCCAGCTGGCCAAGCAATTCGGCTGCGTTGCCGAGCAGTTCCGCACACTCCTCGAAGAAGGTAGCGCGGATATCGTCCATGCCCTCCATCACCGCCTCAGGCGCAGACCTTGGCGGTGATTTCGATCAGACGTTGGGGATTGAACGGCTTGACGAGCCAGCCAGTGGCGCCGGCGGCGCGCCCGGCGGCTTTCTTCTCGGCATCCGCCTCGGTCGTCAGGATCAGAATCGGGGTGGCGCGATTGCGTGGGGTGGCGCGCATGGCGCGGACCAGCGCCAGCCCATCCATGGTTGGCATGTTGAGATCGGTAATGACCAGGTCGTAGTTGCCGATCTGCAGAGCCTTGATCGCTTCGGCTCCGTCCTGGGCTTCCTCGACTGCGTAGCCGGCATTGCGCAGGGTAAAGGCAACCATGTTGCGCATGGTGCGGCTGTCATCCACGGTCAGGACCCGTCTCGCGCTCATGCCGCGCTCCAGTCGTTCAGGGTTGTTTTGAGTCCCAGGGCGGTGAATCCGGCGCCCAGGGCCGGCGAAGGGTTGCACAGCTGAAATGGCAGGTGCCGCCGCGACGCGTCAGCGGCAGCGGCCAGCAGGACCTGCGCGCATGGCGTGGTCAAGCGTTCCACCGCCGCACCGTCGAGGCGGATCGGCGCCTCCGCGGCGAGTGCGGCCAGCAGCAAATCGCGGAGTGGTGCCGCCTGCCGCATGTCCAGTAAGGCAGGCAGTGTCAGCGTGGCCGCAGCCTGTTCGGCCGTGTGTAGGGGGTGGGTCACCCACGCGTCCTTTCCCGCAATCGGTGGGCGGAAGCGGGGGAAGCTTACGCCAATTCCCGCCACGCCCTGCCGGCATGACGAAAGTTCACCCGAATTTGCTTAAAATTTCGCGAAGGGATGCGGGATAACTGAACGTCTGACCATCGGGTTCGCGCTTGCGGCACGCGTGGCGATGAGGTGGCGGATAGGGCAGAGACGGGGAGGGGGGGCAGCCTGGCCGCCTGCCTGGCGCTGAATGGGCGCCGCCGTCAGGCCAATTCGGCCAGCGCCTCGAACATCGGCAGACCGTCTGTGCCGCCCAGCAATGGGTCGACCAGGTCCTCGGGGTGAGGCATCAAGCCCAGTACGCGCAGATTTTCGCTGTATACGCCGGCGATGTTGCGCTGGCTGCCGTTGAGGTTGGCTGCGTCGGTGGGGTGGCCGGTGGCGTCGGTGTAGCGGAAAGCGATGCGGCGTTCGGCTTCGAGCCGGTCCAGCGTCGCCGTGTCGGCGTAGTAATTCCCGTCGCCGTGCGCCATTGGCGCGCGAATTACCTGGCCCTCCGTGTAGCGGCGGGTGAAAGCGGTATCGGTACGTTCGATGCGCAGATGGGTGTCCATGGAAAGGAAGCGCTGTCCGGCATTGCGCAGCAGAGCGCCGGGCAGCAATCCCGCCTCGGTGAGGATCTGAAAGCCATTGCAGACACCGAGCACATAGCCACCGGCGGCGGCAAAACGGAGGATGGCGGCCATGATGGGGCTGCGCGCGGCCATGGCGCCACTGCGCAGATAGTCCCCATGGGAAAATCCGCCCGGCAGCACTACGAGATCGAGCTTCGGCAACTCGGTCTCGGCATGCCATAGCAGGGTGGGAGCGGCGCCGTTACCGCGCTTCATCGCGATGGCGATGTCGCGCTCGCGGTTGGTGCCGGGAAAAACCACGATGCCGGCGCGCATGGTGCGGCTCCTACCGGTTGCAGGGGTAAAGGCCGCGTAGCGCCGCCACCACGGCGGGGGCGGCGGGGCCGTTGCTGGTCGTGTGGGCCTGCAGCCATTTGGTGACGCGCTGGCGCAGGGTGGCGAATTCGATTCCTTCCGGAATGCACACGCCGCGCGCGACACTGTCGGTCATGTCCGCGACGCCTGCTATGTAGCCGGCGCAGTCGTTCAGGTGCTGCGGTTCGTGCGCGGTGCAGGCGCGGATGAGCATGGCACGGGTCACCATGGCCGCGCGCGCGGGCCCGGCGGCGGCCAGCAGCAGAAGGGCGGCGCAGGCAGCGGTGGCGCGGGACATGGCTTACTCCTCGATCGTGACGCGGTAGCTTTCGATGACGGTATTGGCCAGCAGCTTGCGGGCCATGGCCTCGGCCTCGATCCGCGCCGCATCGGCGTTGGCGGCGGTCATTTTCAGCTCGATCACCCGACCCGCGCGCACATCGGCCACGTCGGTGAAGCCCAGCGTATGCAGTGCCTGGCCGATGGCACGGCCCGGCGCGTCCAGTACGCCTTCCTTGAGCATGACCGTGACGATTGCCTTCACTGCATCAACTCCGGTCCCTTGAGGTCGCGAAGCCCGGCTTCCGGCAGTATGCCGAGCCGCTTGGCGACCTCCTGATAAGCCTCCTCGACCCGGCCGAGGTCGCGGCGGAAGCGGTCCTTGTCCATTTTCTCGTTGGTTTTGACATCCCACAGCCGGCAGTTGTCAGGACTGATTTCGTCGGCCAGCACGATGCGCATGTCGTCGTTCTCGTAGAGCCGGCCGAATTCCACTTTGAAATCCACCAGTATGATGCCGACGCCAAAGAACAGCCCGGTCAGAAAATCATTGATACGCAGTGACAGGGCCACGATGTCGTCGAGATCCTGGGTGTTGGCCCAGCCGAAAGCGGTGATGTGTTCCTCGGCGACCATCGGGTCGTTCAGGGCGTCGTTCTTGTAATAGTATTCGATGATCGAACGCGGCAGCCGCGTGCCCTCGGCGATGCCGAGACGGCTGGACAGCGACCCGGCGGCGACGTTGCGTACCACCACCTCGATCGGGATGATTTCGACCTCACGGATCAACTGCTCACGCATGTTCAGACGGCGCACGAAATGGGTGGGCACGCCGATCTCGGCCAGACGCAGCATCAAATGTTCACTGATGCGGTTGTTCAGCACCCCCTTGCCCGTGATGATGCCTTTTTTCTGGGCGTTGAAGGCGGTGGCATCGTCCTTGAAATACTGGACCAGAGTGCCCGGTTCGGGCCCCTCGAACAGGATTTTCGCCTTGCCTTCGTAAAGTTGCCGTCTGCGTGCCATCTGCCCAATCCCCTCCGGGCGCGGGGCCCGTCTGGCCTGCCTATAGCAGGCTGGACCGGG
>JAJXVA010000158.1:5189-5587 GCA_021782435.1 Pseudomonadota bacterium | reverse complement strand
GCGATCAACGCCAGCGCCCCCGCCACCCTCGCCACCGCCGGCGCCGGCGACGTGCTCGCCGGCATCATCGCCGGGTTGCTCGCCCAGGGCATGGCCCCGTTCTGCGCCACCGCCGCCGCGGCCTGGCTCCACGGCCGCGCCGCGGTCCATGCCGGCGGCCATCTCCTGGCCGAGGATATCGCGCCGCATCTCGGCCGCGCCCGCGACGAGGCCGATCAATACCTCCGGTAGAGAAAAAAATGCGAACCGCCGCGTCCCGCGCGCGCCGCCCGTCTCGCCCCGCCCAACCCTGATCCGTCAGGCCGCCGCCGGTCGCTCCCGCCTCACGCGAATTCCTCATGCCAGGTCCGCCCATCGCGTTCGATCAGCGCGATCGCGCTCGTCGGCCCCCAACTGCC
>JAJXVA010000158.1:0-5179 GCA_021782435.1 Pseudomonadota bacterium | reverse complement strand
CCGTCGCCATCCCCCAGCCCTCCAGTATCGGCTCCACCCACTGCCACGCCGCCTCCACCTCGTCGCGCCGCATGAACAGCGTCTGGTTGCCGCGCACCGCGTCCATCAGCAGCCGCTCATACGCATCCGGGTAGCGTGTGTTGAACGCTTCCTCGAAACTGATGTTCAGCCGCGTCGGCCGCAGTCGCATCCCGCCCGGCCCCGGGTCCTTCACCATCATTTCCAGCCGTATTCCCTCATCCGGCTGCAACCGCATGATCAGCCGGTTCGGCTCGAAATCACTCATATCGCGCGGGAATATCGAGAACGGCACCGCGCGGAACTGTATCACCACCTCGCTGGTCTTCGCCGCCAGCCGCTTGCCCGTGCGCAGATAGAACGGCACCCCCGCCCATCGCCAGGAATTGATCTCGGCCTTGATCGCAACGAAGGTCTCGGTCGTGCTGGCATGGCCCAGATCCTGCGCGTAGCTCGGCACCGTCCTGCCCTCGATCGCGCCACCGGCATACTGGCCCCGCACCGTGATATGGGAAATGTCATGCGGCGCAATCGGCTTCAGCGCCCGCAGAACCTTCAGCTTCTCGTCACGCACCGCCTCCGCATGCAGGGAAACCGGGCTTTCCATCGCCAACAGGCACACCAGCTGCAACAAATGGTTCTGCACCATGTCGCGCAGCTGGCCCGATCCGTCGTAATATCCGGCCCGACCCTCCACACCCACCGTTTCCGCCACCGTGATCTGCACGTGGTCGATCACATCGGCGTTCCACAACCGCTCGAATATCGAATTCGCGAAGCGCAGCGCCAGCAGGTTCTGCACGGTCTCCTTGCCCAGGTAATGATCTATCCGGTATGTCTGCGCCTCGGGAAATATCTTGCCCACCTCGTCGTTTATCTCGCGCGCCGAGCCCAGGTCGTGGCCGATCGGCTTCTCCAGCACCACCCGGCTCAGCGGTGTCACCAGGTGGTGGCGCGCGATATTGCCGCAGATCCCGCCGAACAGATCCGGCGAGGTCGCGAGATAGAACACCCGCACCCGTGCCTCGTGCGGCGCCAGAACCGCCACCAGCCGCTCCCAGCCCTCGCCGCTGACGCCGTCCAGCCGCACATAGAACAGCGTCGCCAGAAACTCCGCCAGCGTCGCCTCGCTCAGGTCGCCATTCGTGATGAACTGCCGCAGCGCCGCCGCCGCCATCGCGCGAAACCCTTCCGCGTCGTGTCCGGCGCGCGCCGCGCCGATGATCCGCGCGCCCTCCGGCATCTGCCGGTCCCGGAAGCGGTAATACAGCGCCGGCAGCAGCTTGCGCAGCGTCAGGTCTCCGGTCGCGCCGAACACCACATAGTCGAACACCGGAACCGGAATGATCTGGGCCATGAAACGCGCCTTTCGGGTCAGCGAGGCAGATAGAGCGCCAGGGTGATGGCCCGCCCCGACAGGCTTTCCGGCAGTGGCAGCCGGCCGCAACTGCCGCCATCCAGGGTGCGGGCCATCATCTCGGCATAGTCGCGCTGTTCCTCGGTCGAAAAACTATTGGCCTGGTCGGGGGCCACCTCGGCATGCGTGATCCGGCCGCTGCCATTCACCGCCACCAGCAGATGCACCCGGATCTGCGTGCCGACCAGGCTGTTGCTGCTGGTCAGCGTGCAGGTATCGAGGAAGCGGGTCAGGCGGGTCCAGGCGGCGTGGGTCATCGGAGATTTCGCCGCCCGCGCGGTCGCCAGCGGCGGCGGCAGGCTGCGCCCGGCAAGCCAGCCGGCCCCTCCGCCGAGCCCGAGCCCGAGCCCGAGCGCCAATATCCACGCCCGGGCGCGGCCGCTGGCGCGCGCCTCGGCATCGCGCAGAATGGCCTCCATGTGCCGAACCCGGGCCATCGCGGTGTCACCGCGGCTGCGCGCCTGGCGGGCGGCGGTCAGTTCCTGGCGCTGGGTCTCGATGATCTCATGCAACTGGCGCAGTTCGGGCGCGGTCGGCGGCAGGCCGGGCCGCCCGGTCAGGCTTTCCAGCCATTGCTTCAGGGTGCCGGCGGTCACGGCATCCCGCGCCGCGCGCCGGCGCAGCGCGCTCAGCGCCGCCCCGGCCTCGGTGTCGTTCTCGGTCAGGGTCAGCGCCAGCAGGTCGGTCACCAGCTTGGTCGTGCGCGCATCCGGCTCCATGGCGGTCAGATTAGGCTGCCCCGGGCGCGGCGGCCAGAGGGCGGCGGCCAAAGGGTGGCGGCCAAGGGCGGCGGCCAAAGGGCGGCGGCCAAATGGCTGCGGCTCCTGGGGTTGGCGGCGCGCGGGCCGGTCCCCGGCTTTCACTGCGGGCGCAATCCGGCTATGCCGCGCCCATGGCCAGCAGTAACGACATCCGGGCAACCTTCCTCACCTATTTCGCGCGCAACGGCCACCAGGTCGTGCCGTCCTCGCCGCTGGTGCCGCGCAACGACCCGACGTTGCTCTTCACCAATGCTGGCATGGTGCCGTTCAAAAATGTCTTCACCGGCGCCGAAACCCGCCCCTATGTGCGCGCCGCCAGTTCCCAGAAATGCGTCCGCGCCGGCGGCAAGCACAACGACCTCGACAATGTCGGCTACACCGCGCGCCACCACACTTTCTTCGAGATGCTCGGCAATTTCAGCTTCGGCGACTACTTCAAGGAACAGGCCATCCACCATGCCTGGCACCTGGTCACGCGGGAATTCGGCCTGCCCCCGGCCCGCCTGCTGGTCACCGTCTACCACGACGACGACGAGGCGGCCGCGCTATGGGCCAAAATCGCCGGGCTCGATGCCGCGCGCATCATCCGTATCCCCACCGCCGATAATTTCTGGCGGATGGGCGATACCGGCCCCTGCGGCCCGTGTTCCGAAATCTTCTACGATCACGGCGACCATATCCCGGGCGGCCCGCCCGGCAGCGCCGAGGCCGATGGCGACCGTTTCATCGAAATCTGGAACCTCGTCTTCATGCAGTTCGACGAGAACCCGCCCGGCACCCGCACGCCCCTGCCGCGCCCCTCAATCGACACCGGCATGGGGCTCGAACGCATCGCCGCCATCCTCCAGGGCAAGCACGACAATTACGATACCGACACGTTCCGGGCGCTGATCCTGGAAAGCGCGGCGCTCACCGGCCAGGCGCCCGACGGCCCGCACAAGGTCAGCCACCGCGTGCTCGCCGACCATGTCCGCGCCTGCGCCTTCCTGATGGCCGATGGCGTGCTGCCCTCCAACGAGGGCCGGGGCTATGTGCTGCGCCGCATCATGCGTCGCGCCATGCGCCACGCCCACAGAATGGGCGCGCGCGAACCGGTGATGGACCGGCTGGTGCCGACCCTCACCCGCCAGATGGGCGCCGCCTACCCGGAACTGATCGCCGCCGAGCCCCTGATCCGCGAAACCCTCCGCCTCGAGGAAACGCGCTTCTCCCAGTTGCTCTCACGCGGCATGGGCCTGCTCACCGACGCGGTGGCCGGGCTCGCCGCCGGCGAAACCCTCCCCGGCGATCTCGCCTTCAAGCTCTACGACACGTATGGGTTTCCGCTCGATCTCACCCAGGACGCGCTGCGCGAGCAGGGCAGGGGGGTCGATCTCGACGGGTTCAACGCCGCCATGGCCGAACAGCGCGCCCGCGCCCGCGCCGCCTGGGCCGGTTCCGGAGATGCGGGGGTCGAGGCGGTCTGGTTCGACCTCGCGCAGCAATTCGGCGCAACCGAATTTCTCGGCTATCACGCCCTCGCCGCCGAGGGGGAAATCCTCGCCCTGGTCATCGGCGGCATGGCGGTCGCGCGGGTCGAGGCGGGCGAGGCGGTGCAGTTGGTCCTGAACCAGACCCCGTTCTATGCCGAATCCGGCGGCCAGGTCGGCGACAGCGGGCGCATCCTCGGGCCCGACGGGCTGGTGATCGAAATCACCGACACCCAGAAAAAACAGGGCGGGGTGTTCGCCCATGTCGGGCGCGTGGTCGCCGGCACCGCGCGCCTCGGCGCCCAGGTCCGCGCCGAGCTCGATGTCGCCCGCCGCGCCCGCATCGCCGCCCACCATTCCGCGACCCACCTGCTGCACGCGGCGCTGCGCGAGCGTCTCGGCGCCCATGTCGCGCAAAAAGGCAGCCTCAACGCCCCCGATCGCCTGCGCTTCGACGTCTCCCAGCCTCGCCCCATCACGCCCGCGGAACTGGCGCTGGTCGAGGCCGACGTGAACGCCCAGATCCGCGCCAACACCGCCGTCACCACCCGGCTCATGACCCCAGACGAGGCCGTGGCCGAGGGCGCCATGGCCCTGTTCGGCGAAAAATACGGCGAGGAGGTCCGGGACGTCGCCATGCGCACCGAGGGCGCCAACGGCCATCCCTACAGTCTCGAGCTCTGCGGCGGCACCCATGTCCCCCGCACCGGTAATATCGGCCTGTTCCGCATCGTCGCCGAGGGCGCGGTCGCCGCCGGCATCCGCCGGATCGAGGCCGTCACCGGCGAGGCGGCGCTGGCCCTGGTCGCGCAGAACGAACTCAGCCTCGCCGAAATCGCGGCGGCACTGAAAATCCCGGCGCAGGAAGCCCCCTCGCGCATCGCCGCCATGCTCGACGAGAAAAAGCGTCTCGAGCGCCAGGTCGCCGAGCTTCAGGTCAAGCTCGCCCTCGCCGCCGCCGAGGACGACGTCGAAACCCTCGGCGGCGTCGCCGTCATCGCGCGCGTGCTCGAGGATATGCCGGCCAAGGAATTACGCCCGATCGGCGAGGCCCTGCGCAAGCGCCTCGGCTCCGGCGTGGTCGCCCTGGTCGGGGTCGCGGAGGGCAAGGCGAGCATCCTCATCGCCGTCAGCGCCGACCTCGCCAGATCCCATGATGCGGTAAAGCTCGCCCGCGCCGCGGCCGAGGCCGCCGGCGGCAAGGGCGGCGGCGGCAAGCCCGATCTCGCCCAGGCCGGCACGCCCGATGCCACCCGCGCCCATGACGCGCTCGATGCGGTGCGCGCCCTGCTGCGCGGCTAGCTTCCCCCGCCGCCCCCCGCCCGCGCCACATTCCCCGGGGCGGTTGTCATCCAAAAATAACCCGTCGCCCTTGGCTTGGGGCACGCGCCGCCCCTATGCTGGCCGCGTCATCACACAGGAAAGCGGTCATGCCCCCACGAATTCTCGCCGCGTCGCTCGCGACCCTCCTCACCGCCGCCGCCGCTTTCGCCCCCCCCGCTTTCGCCCCCGCC
>JAJXVA010000157.1 GCA_021782435.1 Pseudomonadota bacterium | reverse complement strand
CCGTCGCCGAGCACCGCGCGCGGGGCCGGTGCTGCACGCCATTCATTACCTGCTGGGTCAGCAGACGCGCGAGCAACTGGCGCGGTTTCGCGGCTTTGGCGGGGCGCAGAGCTACCCGAGCCGGACCAAGGACAGGATCCCGGTCGATTTCTCGACCGGATCGGTGGGGCTCGGGGTCGCGGTGACGGCGTTTGCGAGCCTGGTGCAGGATTACCTGATTGCCCACGGCGCGCTGGCGGCCGAGAACGCCGGGCGGATGGTGGCCCTGCTGGGCGACGCCGAGCTGGATGAGGGGAACATATACGAGGCGCTGATCGAGGCCTTCAAGCACGATGTGCGGCGCTGCTGGTGGATTGTGGACTACAACCGGCAATCGCTGGACGCGACCACCGCCGACCGCATGTTCGACCGCTTCGACGATATTTTCCGCACCTGTGGCTGGCGGGTGGTGACGCTGAAATACGGCACGCGCCAGCGCGAGGCGTTCCGCAAGCCGGGCGGGGCGGCGCTGGCACGCTGGATCGATGAGTGCGGCAATGCCGACTTCGCGGCGCTGACCTATGCCGGGGGGGCAGCGTGGCGCGAGCGATTGCTGGCGGACCTGACCGACCCAGATACGCGGGCGCTGATCGCCGCGCATGACGACGAGGCGCTGGCGGCGCTGATGACCAACCTGGGCGGGCACTGCCCGGCGACCCTGGTGCAGGCCTTCGATGCCGCGCGCGACGACCGCCCGACGCTGTTCATCGCCTATACGATCAAGGGCTATGGGCTGCCCTTCGCCGGCCACAAGGACAACCATTCCGGGCTGATGACCGAGGCGCAGATGGATGCGTTGCGGGCGCGGCTGGGCGTGCCCGTGGGCGGGGAATGGGAACCCTGGGCGGAGATTGGCGCCGATGAAGCGGCGCGGTTGCAGGCCTTCGTGGGGGCGAGCCCGGTCGCGCGGGCGAAGCCGCAGGCCGTGGTGCCCGAGGTGAGCGTGCCGGCGATCAAGGCACCGGAGACGGCCACGCAGTCGACGCAGGCGGCGTTCGGCCGTATATTGCTCGACCTGGCGAAATCTGGCGCGCCGATCGCGGACCGGATCGTGACCACGTCGCCGGATGTCACGGTCTCGACCAATCTCGGCGCGTTCGTGAACCAGCGCGGACTGTTCCGGCGGTCGGAGCTGCCGGACGTGTTCGCGCGGGCGAAAATTCCGTCGACACAGAAATGGGTCGGGCACCAGGCCGGCCAGCACATCGAGCTGGGGATCGCGGAGAGCAATCTGTTCCTGCTGCTGGCGGCCCTGGGGCTGGCGGCGCCCCTGTTCGGCGCCCGGCTGATGCCGATCGGCACGGTGTATGACCCGTTCATCGCCCGCGGCCTGGATGCCCTGAACTACGCCTGTTACAGCGATGCCCGGTTCCTGCTGGTGGCCACCCCTTCGGGACTGACGCTCGGGCCGGAAGGGGGGGCGCACCAGTCGATCAACACGCCCCTGATCGGCATGGGGCAGCCGGGACTGACGGCGTTCGAGCCAGCCTATGCCGATGAACTGGCCGCCTGCCTGGAGTTCGCGCTGCGCCACATGCAGGCGCCGGCGGGAGGATCGGTTTACCTGCGGCTGTCGACGCGGCCGCTGGCGCAGGCGCGGCGTGATGGCGCGGGCTGGCAGGCCGACATGCTGCGCGGCGCCTATTGGCGGGTGGCGCCGGCGCCGGGAGCGGAAGCGGCGATCGCGTATATGGGCGCGATCGCGCCCGAGGCCGAGGCCGCCTTCGCGGCGCTGCGCGAGGATATTCCCGGGCTCGGGCTGCTGGCGGTCACGTCGCCCGGGTTGCTGCATCAGGGCTGGACGGCGGCGCGGGCGGCGCGCTGGCGGGGGCAGGCGCGCGCGCCGAGCCATATCGAGACCCTGCTGGCGCCGCTGGCGCGCACGGCGGGGCTGGTGACCGTGCTGGACGGCAGCCCGGCCGCGCTTTCGTGGCTGGGTGGCGTGCATGGCCAGCGCGTCAGCCCGCTCGGGGTGGAGAATTTCGGCCAGACCGGAACCCTGCCCGACCTCTATCGCGCTTATCGGCTGGACGCGGACGCGATCATCGAGGCGATGACGGAGCTTCTGCTCTGACCCTCAGCGCCACGAACCCGGGAGCCGGCGCGCCGCGGCATATTCTGCTGCATATCGGCCCGCACAAGACCGGCTCCACCTTCGTCCAGGCGGCGCTGGACGCGGCGCCGGACGCCCTGGCCGCGCAGGGCGCGTGGCGGCCGGATTTCTGGCGCGGCGCCGAACGCTCGGTCAGCCAATACGAACTCGCCGACCTGGTGCGCGCCCGCGATACCGCGACACTCAGCGCGCAATTCGCGGAAATCGCCGCCCATCCCGCCCGGCACGTGGTGATATCGGCCGAGCCGCTCTGCGAACTCGACGAGGACAGTGTGCGCTACCTGGCCGGGTTTTGCGGCGCCGCCACGGTCACGGTCGGGTTCGTGTGGCGGCCCCTGCCGGACCTGATCCGGGCGTATTGGCAGGAATGGGTGCGGCACGGGTCGGGCGAGGATTTCGCGGCGTTTCTGGCCGGGCGCCTGCTCGACCCGGGCCGTGACCGGCTGCTGAACCCGAGCGCGACACTGGAACCTTTCGCGGCCGCGTTCGGGCGCGAGGCCATTCGTATTCTCTCGTATCCGGATTGCCTGGAGGCGGGCGGTAATTTGCTGGATGGCTTGCTGGCGGCGGGCGGATTATCGGCCATCAACCCGGCGCCGCGCGTGGTTCACCCGTCACCGCCACTGGCGGTCTCGGAGGTCGCGCGCGCGCTGACGCTGATCGCGCACACACATGTGCCGCGCCCGCCGGGCTTGCCGGGCTGCCTCGTGGATGCGGTGGCCGGGGCGGCGGAGACGGCGGTCTGTGCCCACGCGATCGCCCTGGCCGGGACCGAGACGCGAACCTTCACGCTGGACCAGGGGGTTGCACCGTTCGGTTCCCTGCACGCGCAATTTTCCGCGACCTGGCGCGACCGGATGGACGCGACGCGGGCGTTCGATGCCGAGGCCGGGCGGGTGGCGAGGCTCACCGTGCCGGACCCGGCCTGGCTGCTGCACCCGGACGCGGTGCCGACCCTGCACCAGCTTTTCGCGGCGCTTTGCGGCCTGCCGCGGGCGCCGGACCCGGCGGCGAAGCTCGCGCGGGAGGTGACGGAATTGCGCGCGGCGCTGACCGCGATGCGGCGATCGGCTTCCTGGCGGCTGACCGCGCCGCTGCGGCGGGTGGCGGCGCTGAGACCGGGTGGCGATGACTGACCCCCGCTACAGCGCCCTGCCGGCCTTGCGCGACGCCGGGCTTTCGCGCGGGGTGGTATGCCAGGTGGCGCGGCTGTACGAGGACCTGCTGGGCCGCCCGGCGGATTCCGGCGGCTTCACCGCCTACGCGCAGGCGATTGCAGGCGGCACGAGCTTCGAGACCTTGATCGAGGAATTTCTGGCGGGGCCCGAGTTCCGTGCCCGCGGCGTGCCCCCGCCCGCCGATCTCGCGGCCTATGCGGCGGCCCTGCGCGCACTAGGGCAGGCGCCCTGCCCTATCCCGCCTTCGGCGCCGGTGCTGTCGCCCGACGATCCGGACGCCTATACGTGGTGGCTGGAGGCTTTCGAGCGCCCGTTTCGTGACCGGCTGCGCGCCGAGGCGCGGGCGGGGGTAACCCGGCTCGCCGTGCTGGGTGGCTTGGGGCGGGTGGAGGCGCCGGCCGGCTGTGTTGCCCCGGACGAGGCCGACTGGCTGATATTGCTGCCCTCCGCCTGCCAGGTGGCTGACACCCTGGAAGCGGAAATCGCGCGCCGGGCGGCCGATCCGAGTGTGTGGCTGTTGCTGGCCGACGAGGACCAGATCCGGGGCGATGGCACCCGCCACACGCCGTGGTTTCGCGCCGAGCCGGACGCGGTGCTGGCCGCGCCGCACGCGCTGCTGGCGCTGCGCGCGGAGGTGGCGCGGCGGATCGGGGTTGCGAAGCTGCGGGCCCTGCTCGAGGCGGGTGCCGACCCGTTGCCGGATATTCTGGCAATGGTGCCGGAGGGCGCGGTCGGGCACATTCCGCGCGTGCTGGTACATCGGCTCGATCCGCCGGTTGCGCGACCGCCGCCGCCGGGGCCGCGGCGGGCGGCCCGGCTGCCGAGCGCGGCGGTGCTGATACCCACCCGCAACCGGGTGGATTTGCTGGCCCCCCTGATCGAGGATCTGCGCTTTCGCACCGATTACGACGACCTCGAGATCGTAGTGATGGACAACGACAGCGACCAGCCGGACAGCCGCGCCTATCTGGACCGGTTGGCGGACGGCGCGCCGGGCTGCCGGGTGGTGAGACTGCCCGGACCATTCAACTGGGCCGAAGCCAATAACCGGGGGGCCGCTTCCTGCAGCGCCGAGGTTCTGGTGTTCCTGAACAACGACATGCGCGTGCTGCACCCCGACTGGCTTGCCGCCCTGGTGACGGAAGCGTGCCAGCCCGGCACCGGCGTCGCCGGCGCGGGGCTGTTCTACCCCGACGGCACGGTTCAGCATGCCGGCATGGTGCCGCGCAGCGATGGCACCGCCCACCATGTGATGCGCCATGCCCCGCCGGATTGCCGTGACTACCACGATTTGCTGTATCGGCGGCGGCGCGTGGGCGCGGTGACCGGCGCCTGCATGGCCATGCGGCGGGCGGTTCTGGAGCAGGCGGGGGGGCTGGACGCGACCCGCTTTCGGGTGACTTGCAGCGATGCGGATTTGTGCCTGCGCGTGGCGGAACGTGGCCTGGATGTGATCTGGACGCCGGCGGCGCGGCTGATGCACCTGGAACTGGCGACGCGCGGCGAGGATCTGGACCGCGAATCGCGCCAGCGCGCGGCGGCGGAACAGGCGGCCCTGGCCGCGCGCTGGCCGGAGGCGTTGCGATGCGACCGCTGCTGGAGCCCGAACCTGGCCTACACCGAGGGCCCGCCGGCCCTGGCCTGCCCGCCGCGCTGGGACACCGCCCCCGGGACGGGGCGATGAGCGAGGCGCTGCTTTTTCTGCGCGAGGAGGATTTGCGCCAGGCCCAGCTTCTGTTGTTTCTCGCGAATGCCCGCCTGGCCGGCGCCGGGGCGATGGTGCTGGGCGTGGCGGGGCTGAGCCGCGCCCAATATCGGGTATTGTATCTGGTCGGCCGGTATCCCGGGGGCACGGTGAGCGATTTGCAGGCGCGGCTGGGCGTGAGCAAGCAGAGCCTGTGGCGGGCGATGCAGCCGATGCTGCGCCAGGGCCTGGTGGCGGCCGCCACGAGCCGCACCGACCGGCGCGAACGCCGGCTGACGCTGAGCGAGACCGGGATTGCGCTGGAACGCCGCGTGTTCGACGCCGAGCGCGAGGCGCTGGCGCGCGCTTTCCGCCTGGCCGGGGGCGGCTCGGTGGACGGGTTCCGCCGGGTGCTGCGGCTGCTCAGCGAACCAGCGGGCGGCGACACCGCCAAGGCTGGTGCGGGCGGCGGGACTTGAACCCGCACTCCTGAGTCAGGAAGCAGATTTTAAGTCTGCTGCGTCTACCATTCCGCCACACCGGCATGGCGCGGAGTATATCTTTAGATCTTCGGAGTGTCGCCGGTTATGA
>JAJXVA010000156.1 GCA_021782435.1 Pseudomonadota bacterium | reverse complement strand
GGCGCCCACCCCAACCCCGCCGCCATCCTCGGCTCGCTCTCCCTCATCGTCTGGACCCTCCTCGTCATCACCTCCGTCAAATACGTTCTCCTCGCCATGCGCATCGACAACGATGGCGAGGGCGGCATCCTCGCCCTCATGTCCCTGCTCGGCATCAAGCGCCAGCAGCGCCGCGCCATCGTCCTCGTCGGTCTGTTCGGCGCCGCCCTCATCTATGGAGATGGCGCCATAACGCCCGCCATCTCCGTCCTCTCCGCGCTCGAGGGGCTGAACATCATGCTCCCCCACGTCCAGCGCTTCGTGCTGCCGCTCGCCGTGTTCATCCTGCTGGCCCTGTTCGCCGTGCAAAGCCGCGGCACCGCCCGCATCGGCCGCATCTTCGGCCCCATCATGGTGGCCTGGTTCGCCACCATCGGCGGTCTCGGCGCGCTCGCCATCCTGCGCCACCCGGCGGTCCTCGCCGCCCTCAACCCCTATTACGCCGCCGCCTATCTCGCCTCGGGCGACAAATCCGCGCTCGCGGTCCTCGGCGGCGTGTTCCTCTGTGTCACCGGAGCCGAGGCGCTTTATGCCGATATGGGCCATTTCGGCGCCCGCCCCATCCGCCTCGCCTGGTACGGCCTCGTCTTTCCCAGCCTTCTGCTCTGTTACGCCGGCCAGGCCGCCCTCGTCCTCACCGGCACGCCGGTCACCGACAACATCTTCTATCGCCTCTGCCCCGCCGCCCTGCTGCCGGGTCTGATACTGCTCGCCACCATCGCCACCATCATCGCCAGCCAATCCATCATCACCGGCGCCTTCTCCATGACCCGCCAGGCCATGCAACTCGGCTGGATGCCCCGCCTGCACATCACCCAGACCTCATCCGCAGGCTATGGTCAGATCTATGTCGGCGCCATCAACTGGGGGCTCATGCTGGTCACCATCGGCCTCGCCCTCGGCTTTCGTAAATCCGATAATCTCGCCGCCGCCTATGGCATCGCCGTTTCCCTCACCATGCTCCTCACCACGATCCTGCTGTTCATCGCCATGCGGGAAATCTTCGCCTGGCCGCGCAGCCGCGCCATCCCCGCCGCCGGCGCCCTGTTGCTCATTGATGCCGCCTTCGTCACCGCCAACTTCACCAAGCTGCTCCAGGGCGGCTATGTCCCCCTCCTGCTCGGCGCCTTTGTCTTCGCGATCATGCTGGTCTGGCATCGCGGCATGGACGCCCTCGCCGCCATCGCCGCCACCAACGCGCTGCCGTTCGAAAAACTCGAGGCCTGCCTGGCCCAGAACGCCATCGTCCGCGTCCCCGGCACCGCCGTCGCCCTCACCCAATCCACGAGCGGTATTCCCCCGGTGCTTTGGTATATCCGCCACAGCCACGCCCTGCAGCAGACCCTGGTTATCCTTTCCGTCCGCACCGGGCTGACCGCGACCGTCCCGCCCGCCCGGCGCCTCACCATCACCGAAATCGCGCCCGGCCTCTGGCACGCCCAGGCCCGTTTCGGCTTCATGGACCAGCCCAACATCCCCGTTCTCCTCGCCGAGGCAAAAAACCAGGGCTGCCCGCTCGATCTCGCCCGCGTCACCTATTTCGTCGGCCGCGTCTCCGTGCTGCGTGCCGCCAAAACGCCACGCCTGCCCGCCTGGGTCGTCATCCCCTTCGCCTTCCTGCAACGCAACTCCGCCCACGCCACCGATACCTTCACCCTCCCGATCGAGGATGTCGTCGAAATCGGCCGTGAAATCGCCCTGTGACATCGCCCTGTGACATCGCCCTGTGAAACGAGCGAAGGCGTCGCCCGCCATGCCGTCAGGGGTCACGAAGTCACCTCGGGGCTGGTTTTTTTGCCAACGAAAACAACCGGGCCAGGCCAACGCCGCCGCGCCCGCCGCCAGCCCCCGTCGCGCGTTCTCCCGCTATCGCCGCGCCGTCGGCCTCAGAAACGCCCCCAGCATCGTCTGAAAATTCTCCATATCCACGTCGAAATCGGCGTTCATCCCCGCGCCACGCCCGGCGCCGTGCAGACAAAAATATTCGCCGCCCTTGAGCGAAACCAGGTCATAGAAAAAATCATCCTGCATGTCCCTCGGACTCAGTCCCAAAAGCCGCACCCCCCGGGCACTGAACGCCAAATTCGCGCAGCCCGCGCCCAGAACCCCCACCACGTGCGTCGCCCCCGCGAACGCCCGGACCTGCGCCAGAAAATCCATCTCGCCCGGGGTCACCGCCACAAACCCGCGCGCCCGCAACACCGCCCACACCGCCGCCTCACACAGCAATTGCCGCCGGTCCCCCGCCCCCCGCCGCACGAAAATCCGCGCCGGTCCCGCCGCGCCATCACCGCCCAGCCGTCTGCCCAGGTCTTCCAGCACCGTCACCGCCAGGGGCGCTTTCAGCCAGGGCTGGCGTGTCACCGGCACCGAAAACAACAGCCGCTCCACCCGCACCGGACCCCAGCCCCAGCGCCGTATCCGCCCCGCACCCACGCCAAACCCACCCAGGCTCGCCGTCTGCACCGCGTTGATTTCCCGCTCTCCCGGCAATCCGCCATGGCCGGAAACCAGCATCTTCGCCTCGGCCAACGCGTCATGTCCCGCCAGCGCCGCCAGTCGTGGCAACACTTCCAGCAGCCAATGCCCGTAATTCTGGTCCCACATCTGCCGCAACGCCACGAACGTGCCCGGCAAAACCGGCAAATCCCCGGGCAGCGGCGCCAGCATCCACTCCCCATCCGCGTCCCGTCGCATATGCGGTGCCTCGGTCAAGCCCTCGCAATTCAACAAGGATTCGCGCACCACCGTGCCGTCCTCCAGCCGCACGATCCCCGGTCCCAGCACCACCGCCCCGGGCAGTGCCACCACCAGCCCGTCCGGCGGCATCGCCGGGTTGAAAAAATGCGGCCACAACGCCCCGGGCATCCAACCCGGCCGTGGCCCCGCGATATGGGGCAGACAGCGCCAATACGGCCCGCCGCCATCGCGCCGCGCCACCACCGCGCCGCAGAATTCGGCCGGCCTCACCACCGCTCTCACCGTCTCACCCCTGCCACAGAATCGTCGCATCCCTGTGGTAGGCAAAACATCCCGCTCCGACCTTCAGGTGTTCCCGCATGAAGCCGCTGATCGCCATCCCCGCCTGCACCAAGTCGCTCAACCGCCATCTCCAGCACGCCACCCCCGCCCGCTACGCCGCCGCCATCGTCGGTGGCGCCGGTGGCATTCCCGTGCTCATCCCACCCATGGCGGAGACGATGCTCCCTCTGCTCGACCGTATCGACGGGCTGCTCCTCAGCGGCAGCCCCAGCAATGTCGAACCCACACGCTACGGTGAAATCCGGGATCTCACGCCCGATTGCCACGACCCCGCCCGCGATGCCACCACCCTGCCGCTGCTGCGCGCCGCCATCGACCGTGGTCTGCCGCTGCTCGCCATCTGCCGCGGCATCCAGGAACTCAACGTGGCATTCGGGGGCACGCTCCATCAGCAGGTCCACACCATGCCCGGCCGCCTCCCGCACGACCCACCCGCGGAGGACGCGGTCGAAGTGCAGTATCAGCCCCGCCACACTGTGCGACTCGCCGGTGGTCTCGCCGCCCTGCTGGGTGCCACCGCCATCACCGTCAACTCGCTCCACCAGCAGGCCATCGACCGTCTCGCCCCCGGCCTCATCGCCGAGGCTTGGGCCGAGGATGGCACGATCGAGGCCGTCCGTGTCGAAGCTGCCGCAACCTTTGCCTACGGCGTGCAATGGCATCCGGAATGGCGTGTGACCGAATTCCCCGATCGTCTGGCCCTGTTCCAGGCGTTCGGCGCCGCGTGCGAGGCCCATGCCCGCACTCGTATCGTGCCTCAGCCGGAATCCGCGGCCTGCCAGCCCCCGCCCAGCGCACGCACCAGATCGACCGCCGCCAGGTAACGCCGCCGCCGCAGATCGATCACCTGGCTGCGCGCCGTCAGGTCCGCGGTCTGCGCCACCACCACCTGCAGGTAATCCACCGCGCCGTCCTTGTATTGCACCAGCGCCAGCGCCAGCGCCCGGTCCGCTGCCTCGGCCGCCCGGTCCTCCGCCGTCGCGGCATCAGCCAACCGGTTCGCCAACGCCATCTGGTCGGCAACATCCCGGAACGCATCCAGCACCGTCTGCCGATACGCCGCCGCCGCCCCTCGCAGCGCCGCCAGGCTCTGGTCCACCTGGCCCTCGCGCCGCCCCGCGTCGAACAGCGGCATGTTCACCACTCCGGGCCCCAGCGCCCATACGAATTCGGTCGCGTGCAGCATCGTGCCCCACACCGCCTCGTAGACGGCCGAGGCGCTCAGCGTCAGTGACGGGTACAGCGCCGCCCGGGCAATACCCACCCGCGCATTCGCCATCGTCACGCGCCGCTCGGCGGCGGCAATATCCGGCCGGCGTTGCAGCAGGGTGGACGGTGTCCCCACCGGCACCGCCGGCGGCACCCCCGCCAGCGTCATCGACGCCAAATGAAACCCGGCGGCGTTTTCCCCCAGCAAATCGGCAATCGCGTTCTCGTATTGCGCCCGGGCCGCTTCCGCCTCGCCCCGCTGTGCCGCGGCATCCGCCGCCTGGGTCTCCGCGCGGTCCAGGTCGATCTCGCTGGCCGCCCCGCCCGCATATAATTTCCGGGTCAGATCCTCGGCGGCCCGATACGCGGTCTCGGTTTCGCGCAGCAGCGCCAGGTCCGCATCCGCCCCACGGAGCGAAAAATACGCCTCCGCCAGTTGCGCCGAAAGACTCAGCTGCACCGAGGCCAGGTCCTCCCGCGTCGCGCGTGCCTCATCCCGTGCCGCCCGCACCGAATTCGCGACCGCGCCCCACAAATCCACCTCATAGGTCAGCCCCGGACCACCCGCCGCGTCGTGCTCGTCCCCAAAAAACAGGCTATGACCGCGTGTCGCGTTCGCGCCCAAATCCACCTGGGGATATAACGCGCTGGCCGCCGTGCGCAGCGCGCCAAGCGCCGCATCGCGCCGCGCCACCGCTTCCGCCAATGTGGCGTTGCCGCGCAGTAATCGCGCTTCTAGTGCGTCCAGCGTCGGGTCACGGAACACGCGCCACCAGGCCCCTCGGCTTTCCCGGTCGGCCGGCGCGGAGGGGCTCCATATTCCGCCATCCTTGTAGCGTGCGGGCACCGCCACGCCTCCCGGGCCATGGTAGGGCGGCGCCAGGTCGCAGCCGGCCAGCCAGAACACGGCCAGCCCGGCGGCGGCGCGCCGGAAGCCTCGGCGGATGCGTCCGGTCACGGCGTCAACCGGTTCGCCGCATCCGGTATCGGCCGCACTGCGTCACCATCGGTCACAGCGTCGTTGGGGCTGTCGATCACCCGGTCATCCGCGCTCAGCCGGCCGGTCACGGTCAGGGTGGTGCCCAGATCCGTAATGATATGCACCGGCACCATGTGCACGCGGTCGGTCTCGTCCACCACCGCAACCGAAGTGCCACCCGACCGGAACAGCAGCGCATCCGCCGGTATCTGCACCAGTCCCGGTCCCGCGTTATCCGCCAGGTCGAAGTTCAGCGTGGCGTAGGCGCCAGGACGCAGTATCCCGGTGGTGTTATCGTATTCCAGTTGCACCAGCATCGAATCACTGCCCGGGTCGATCGCCCGCGCCGTGCGCACCACGGTTGCGG
>JAJXVA010000155.1 GCA_021782435.1 Pseudomonadota bacterium | reverse complement strand
GCGGATGGCGCCGATGAAGCGGTACATGAATTTTTCCGCCGACATGTAGGCGACCGAGACCGGCGCGGCGCGGGTGCGGAGCGCCGTGAGTTCCCAGGCGATGGCGTGCATCAGATGGGTTTTGCCCAGGCCGACGCCGCCATAGAGGAACAGCGGGTTGTAGCCGGCGCTGGCCGGCTTGTCGGCGACGCGGCGGGCACAGGCATAGGCGAATTCGTTGGGTTTGCCGACGACGAAGCTTTCGAAGGTGCAGCGCGGATCGAGGGGGGCGGTGAAACCGTCGCGCCGGGCGGGGCGCGGGACGGGGGTGGGATCGAGGACCTGGTTGGCGGGGCCGAGCACGGGCATGGCCGGCGGCTCGGCGAGGGATTCGGCGAGCGGCAGTTCCGCCTCGCCCTGGCGGCCGTGGCGGATATCGACCCTGCGCACGACCGGGCTTTCCGCCTGCCATAGTTGGTTGAGGCGGGCGCCGTAATGGTTGCGAACCCAGTCGCGCATGAAATGGGAGGGCAGGTAGATGGTGACCTCGTCGCCGTCGAGCGGGCCGAGCGTCATTTGACGCAGCCAGGCGCGGTATTCCTCCTCGCCGGCCTCGGCGCGGAGGCGGGCGCGGACCCGGGACCACTGGTCGGACAAGGGATCGGCGGTGACGATGATGGGTTCCGGCATTTTCGAGATCGGCATTTCCGTCAGATGTGGCGGTTGGTCCGACACGGCATTCACCTTGTTTCGCGTTTCGAGCGCGGCGTATTTGCGTTGACGAGCATCCCCTGACACGCGAGCCACCCCATCTGGCATGGGCCGGTCATGTGTTCTTGGGGCGAGTTTAGGGAGAGGGCCGGCGGGCGGCAAGCAAACTTATGGGGTTGACACATATTAGGTTGGGCGAGGTGAGTAGCTGCGATATTTTAGTCAAGTCAGTCGGTCTGATCGACTTTAAGAACCTGACGAAATGTCACAGATCCTGGAAAGAAATACCCAGGAATTTCGGCCAATTACTTGGCGGAAAATGAGGAATACAGCCCAACCAGGAGGGCGGGTTCGTGCCCGCCCCCGGCAACGGATCACGTCTGGGCGAGGGCCTTGATGCGCTTGTTGAGGCGCGACAGCTTACGGGCGATGGCATTTTTGTGCATGACGCCCTTGCCGGCGGCCCGCTGCATTTCTGGCTGGGCGGCGCGCAGGGCTTCCTGGGCGGCGGCTTTATCCTGCCCGGCCAGCGCCGCCTCGACCTTTTTGACGAAGGTGCGGACGCGCGATTTGCGGGCCCCGTTGCTCTGCGTGCGGCGAGCGGTCTGGCGGATGCGCTTGCGCGCGGAGGCGGTGTTGGCCATGGGTGGCGATGATCCTGACGAAAGCGAGCGAAGTTCGGGTTGGTGACGTTCGGGTTGGTGACGTTCGGGTTGGTGACGTTCGGGTTGGTGACGTTCGGGTTGGTGACGTTCGGGTTGGCGACGTTCGAGTAGGTAGCGTTCGGGTTGGGCAGGTGACCTACGCAAGGCGTATTCCGCCGTCAAGCCGGGGGGAGTGTCATACGACTGACATGAAAGCGTTGCAATGAGGAAACGCTTGCGCCGGTCTGGATTTTTTTTCGCTGTGACCTGACTTCACCGATGGAAATAGCCGCCATGCGCTCACGCATTGGGACCCTGTGGCGGGGGGGCGGGGGTGAGGCTGGCCGCCAGTTGTGTGACCTGATCGGCGCGCGGAGCAAGGCCCTGGGCCTCGCGGATATGGGCATCGGTTAGACGGGCCAGGGTTTCCCAGGCGACGGCGGTGAGGCTGAGGTGCTGGCGCCGCCGGTCCGCGGGGTCGGGGTGTTTTTCGAGCAGCCCCGCCTCGACCATGCGGGCGGCCAGCTCCGCGGCGCTGTGCGGGGCCAGCATCAACTGCCGGGCCAGCACCCCGACACTGGGCGGCGTGGGCCCGGTGTGGCCGGCGATGACCAGCAGCGCCTGATGCTGCTGCGGCGTCAGCCCCGCCGCCATGGCCGCCCGCTCGCTGAAATGCAGGAAGCGGCGCAGGGCGTGACGAAACGCCGCCATGACCGCGTAGGGCGCGACCGAGGCGACGGGCGGGGATGCTGGGATGGGGGTCGTCATTATATCGTGATACGATAGATATCCGTCGGCGAACAGGGAAAGGCGATGACGTATGCGACCCGAACGAGGTGGGGATTGGCTGAGCGATTTCGAGGCCGGGCCGCGGTTGCTGACGCTGGCGGCGCTGGCGGGCGCGATTGGCGTGCTGGCGACCCTGGCGGCGCTGGCGCTGGTGCGGATGATCGGGCTGGTTTCGGGGCTGGTGTGGTTTGGCCATGTCGCGTGGCGCCTGCCGGACATGGCGCGCGCGCCGCGCGGGGTGTGGATGGTGGCGGTGCCCGCGCTGGGCGGGCTGGCGGTGGGGCTGATGGCGCGGTTCGGCACCGATAAGATACGGGGCCACGGCATTCCGGAGGCGATCGAGGCGATATTGATCGGGCAGAGCCGGATTGGCGCGAAGGTGGCGGTGCTGAAGCCGATCGCCTCGGCGATCGCGATCGGGACGGGCGGGCCGTTTGGCGCCGAGGGGCCGATCGTGATGACCGGCGGGGCGTTGGGCAGCCTGCTTGCGCAGACGTTTCATTTGAGCGCGAGCGAGCGCAAGACCCTGCTGGTGGCGGGGGCGGCGGCGGGCATGACCGCGATTTTCGCGACCCCGGTGGCGGCGCTGCTGCTGGCGGTGGAGGTGCTGCTGTTCGAGTGGCGGCCACGCAGCCTGGTGCCGGTGGCCTGCGCCTGCCTGGTGGCGATCGGGCTGCGGCCCTGGGTGATGGGGGGCGAGACATTATTCACCTATGCCGGCGGCGCGGGACCTGGCGCCGTGGCACTGGCGCCGGCCCTGGCGCTGGGGGTGGTGGCGGGGGGGCTGGCCTGCGGGCTGACCTGGCTTTTGTATCGGCTGGAGGACGGGTTCGCGCATCTCATTCTGCCTTGGATGTGGTGGCCGGCACTGGGTGGGCTGGTGGTGGGGCTGGGCGGGCTTTTGGCGCCGCGCACCTTGGGGGTGGGCTATGACCTGATCAGCGCGCTGCTGTCCGGCCACGTGGCCGCGGCGCAGGTGGCGACGTGGTTGGCCGTGAAATCGGGGATATGGCTGGTGGCGCTGGCCTCGGGCACGTCGGGCGGGGTGCTGGCGCCGCTGCTGATACTGGGCGGCGCGCTGGGCCATCTGGCGGGCGGGTTTCTGCCCGGGCTGCCGGGGTTCTGGGCGCTGCTGGGGATGGCGGCGCTGCTGGGGGGCGCGCTGCGGGCGCCCCTGATGGCGATCGTGTTCGCGCTGGAGATAAGTGGCGCGAGCGGGGCGCTGCCGGCGCTGCTGGCCGCAGTGGGCGGTGCCTACACGGTGACGGTGCTGGGGCTGCGCCGGTCTATTCTGACCGAGAAGATCGCGCGGCGCGGGCGGCATGTGGTGTGCGAGATGACCGCCGACCCGTATGCGCTGACGCGGGTGGGCGAGATCATGACGGCGGCCGGGGCGCCGGTGGCGGCCACCCCGTTCGTGCGCCCCGAGGCGCGGGTGCGCGATGCGATGGAGGCGATGCTGCGCGCCGAGGCGCGGGTGTTGCGGGTGGCCGAGGCCGAAACCGGCCCGACCCTTGGCCTGTTGACGCGCGATGCGGTGCTGGCGGTGCATGAAAGCGTGCTGCGCTCGGAGCGGGTGCGGGAACGAGGCAGGGGCACGGGCACTGGCACTGGCACGGGCACTGGCACGGGGGATGGCTGGCTGGGGCGGGAGGATTCGAACCTCCGCATGGCGGAATCAAAATCCGCTGCCTTACCGCTTGGCGACGCCCCAAAGGCGGTGGCGGGTTCTGATAATGCGACGCGGGCGGTTGGTCCATAGGGTGGCGGCGGGGGCGGGCGGGGTCATGGCTGGCGCGGGCGGCGGGGGCGGGGGCGGGTTTGCGGCGCGCGTTCGGCGCGGATGGTTTCGAACACCTGGAGCAGGGTTTCGACCGTCTGGCCGATGGCCGGAGGGGGCTGGGTTGCGCTGGCGAGGCGCAGCCAGAGCGCGGGATCGGCGGCGCGTTGCATGACGGCGGCGAGGTCGCGCGGGTCGGCGGCGCGGAAATGCAGACCGGTGCGGTTGGCGGCGACTTTTTCGGCCATGCCGCCGATATCGGCGCAGATGACCGGGCGGCGGGCGGCGAAGGCTTCCTGGATGACGATCGGCGAGTTTTCCCACCACAGAGAGGGCACCACGACATAGCCGGCGCGCGCCATGAGACTGGCCGCTTCCTCGGCGCGGTAGGGGCCGTGATATTGGGCGAAGCCGTCGAGGGCAGCGACCCGGCCGCGGAATTCGGCGATGAAGGCGTCGGGCTGGTGGGCGACGGTGCCGGCGATGTCGAGCCGCGCCGCGGCCCGGAACTCGGGGGGCAGCATGTCGGCGGCGCGGAGCAGCAGGGTGATGCCCTTGAGCTCGGTCACCTGTCCGAAAAAGGCGAAGTTGCGGCACAGGGTTTCGGCCTCGGTGGCACTGGGCGGGGCGGCGGCGCGCGGGGTGAGGCCGTTTTCGAGGACGACGAGCTTTTCCGCGGGCAGGCCCCAGGTGGCGTAGCGGTCGCGCAGGAACTGGCTCGGGCAGATGAACCGGTCGACCAAAGCGAGGGCGGATTTGACGAAGCGCTCGCGCAGAAAGAAATCCTGGCAGGAATATTGCGGAAAGCAGCGCGCGCAATCCACGGGGTTGGCCTGGTGGCAGAGCGCGCCCTGGGGGGTGAGGAACTGGCCGTTGCTGTGGCAGATGGCGAGGTATTCGTGCAGGGTCAGGACGATGGGCAGGGTGGGGGAATATTTACGCAGCTCGCGCAGGGTTTCGAGCCCGATATGGACGTAGTGGTGCAGATGCGCGACGTCCGGCTGGAAGCGGTCGATGAGGGCGCGCAGATCGCGCCAGATGGCCCATTTGGCGCGCTGCGAATGGAGAAAATAGTCGTAATCGGGGGCGTGGAAGAGCACGTCCTGGCCGCGCAGCGTGAAGGGGGTGCCGCCGCGCCCGGAGGGGCCCGGGGCGCGCGCGATGAGCAGGACCTGATGGCCGAGGGCGCGCAACTGGTCGGCTTCGAGGGCGGCCGCGCGTTCGCCGCCGCCGAGCGAGAGCTCGGGGTGGCCGTGGGCGATGAGCAGGATGCGGGTCATGCGTCGGGCGCCAGCGCCAGGATGGCATCGTCCCAGCGGGAATTGTGCAGCCAGCAATTATAGAGGGTGAGGTTGCCGCGCCACGGCGAGAGGTCGGCCGCCGCCTGGGACTGGCGCTCGAGGTGATAGAGACTGACCGAGGGCACGTAGTAGTTGGTGTAGCCGGCGCCGAGCAGGCGCAGGCAAAGATCGCTGTCCTCGAAATCCCCGACGATGTAGTCCTCGGACAGGCCGCCGAGTGCGTGGAACAGCTCGGTGCGCATCAGCAGGCAGGCGCCGGTGAGCGCGGGACAGGCGCGGGTGGCGGTTTCCTCGGGCGGGGGCTGGCCCTTGAGCGGATGGTCGTTGACCCAGAGCCCGGCCCAGGCGGAAAGCCGGTAGAAACGCATGCCGCCATGTTGCAGGCTGCCATCCTCGTACAGCAGGCGCGGGCCGATGGCGCCGGTGCGGTGATGCGCGCGGTGGGCGGCGGTGAGCGCGGGCAGCCAGCCCGGGGCGGTGGGCAGCACGTCCGAGTTCAGCAGCAGCAGATATT
>JAJXVA010000154.1 GCA_021782435.1 Pseudomonadota bacterium | reverse complement strand
GACGAATACCCGGAATTCCTCCTCACCTTCCACGAAACCCCGGCCGAATGCGCCCGCCGCCACCATGGCCCGCCGCCGGCCAAACCCAAACCCCCACGCCGGCGCCAGCACCAGCACCAGCACCTGTGGCCAGGCCAATCCAAGCCCGAACCCGAACCCGATACCCACCTCGCCGGCGAAATTCCCGCAACACGCCCCGACTACCCTCGGCGCGAATGAAACGCCCCACCCCCTATCCGTTCCCGCACGCCCATAACATTACGAAACCGGAACGAAACCACCGGGAGTTTGCCATGCGCATCGCGCGCCGCCTGCCTTTCCGTCCCCTCGTCCTGTGCCTGCCGCTCCTGCTCGGTGGCTGTGCCGTGGTCAGCCGCTTTTCCGCGACCGAAATCGAATACGACCGCCAGGCCGAACAGGTCCGAGATCGTGCCGTTCTGCTCAACGTGCTCCGCGCCGCCGACCGCAAACCCCTGCTCTTCGTCGATGTCGGCCAGGTCACCGGCTCCGCCACCGCTTCCGCCTCCGGCGCGCTTTCCCTCCCCTTGCAGATCGTCAATTCCATCTATGCCGGTGGCGGCAACGCCTCGCCGTCCTTCAGCCTCTCGGGTGGTCCCACCTTCGCGCTCACTCCCCTCGTCAGCAAGGAATTCTACCAGGGCATCATGTCCCCGGTGCCGCTTTCCCTGCTCGCCGATCTCGTCCAGAACGGTCTGCCCAAGTCGCTGCTCTTTCTCCTCGCCATCCAGCGCATCACCCTCACCGACGAGGCGCCGGGCGCCTATCGCAGCCTCACCTTCCGCAACGATTTTTTCGGCGACGACGCGGCCCGCTTCCAAGCCCAGCTCGCCGCCCTGCTCGCCCAGGGCCTCACCCTCGAGACGCTCACCCGCACAAGCAAACTCGGCCCCGCCCTCTCCACCCGGGAGGTCAAGGCCAACCCCGCCCTCTGGGGCGTTCTCCCCAATGGCGAACACCTCGCGCGCACCCGGCCCGATCCCGCCACCCACACCGCGGAATCCTGGCAACTCGAGGCCACCACCACCGCCGCCGGCTTCTGCTTCCATCCCGTCGATCCGGACCGCGCCGCCGGTCAATCTCTCGCCGTGCCCAATGGGCTCGCGCAGCCAGGCAACGCGCCCTGGCTCGACTCCTTCTTCTGCCCGGAACTCGCGCCCTACGCGCTCATCGCCACTCGCGCAGAGGCCAGCCACACCGGCGCCGCCTCGCGCCTCGCCAGCGACAGTGGCCATTTCAGCATCGATATCGTCACCCGTTCGGTCGAGCAGATCGTCTATTACCTCGGCGAACTCACCCGCGCCCGCCTCCACCTCGACCCCGCCTTGTCCCTGCCTCCCGCCACGCCCAACACCTTGACCCAGGCCAATCTGTTCGCGGTCCACGCCCAGGGCACGCCGGGCCCCGGCGCCATCACCACCCGCTACGCCGACCGAACCTACTGGGTCGCAACCGACCCCGCCGCCACCGACCACAGCACCCAGGTCATGGAATTACTCATCCAGCTCACCGCCCTCAACGATTCCGCGAAAGACCTGCCCACCGCCAGCATCGTCACCCTCATCCCGCACTGACCCGCCGCCGCCGCACCCCATACCCCGCCAGCGCCACGCCGAACCCCGCCAGTCCCAGCGCCACCTGCACCCGCAGCCCGGGCGTTGCCGCCATCAGCCCCAGCACCCCCAGAATGCCACCCACCGCCGCCAGGCTCACATAAGGAAACGCCCAAACCCGCAACTTCAGCACCGCGCCCGCCCGGGTCAGCCGCCGCCTCAGCCCGATCTCACCCAGCGCGATCAGCAGATAAACCAGCAGAATGATCGACCCGGACGACTGCAACAGGAACACGAAAATCCCATTTGGGGAAAAAACCGATCCCATCGCCACCACCAGCCCGAACCCGCACCCCGCCAGAATCGCCACGCGCGGCACCCGCCGTGCCGTGACCTGCGCAAGGCCCGCCGGCGCGTCCCCGCGCCCCGCCATCTCGAACAGCATCCGCGAGGTCACGTATATCGCCGAATTCAGACACGACAGAATAGCCGTGAACACCACCCAGGTCATCACCAGCCCCGCCGCCGGCACGTGAATGGCGCTCAGCGCCTGCGTGAACGGGGAAAGCCCCGGCGTCACGCGGCGCCACGGCAATATCGCCACGATCACCCCCACCGCGCCGATATAGAACACCATGATGCGCAGGCTCACCGTGCGCCCCGCCCGCACCACATTGCCCGCCGGGTCCTCGGTCTCGGCCGCCGCGATCGTCGCCACCTCGCTGCCCATCATCGAGAAAATCACCACCGGAATCGCGGTGAACACCGCCCCCCAGCCCAGCGGAAACACCCCGCCATGCGCCACCACATGCGCCCACGCCAGTCGCGGCCCCGCCCAGAATATCCAGGCCGCCCCCACGCCGATGAAGCCAATGATGGTCGCCAGTTTCAGCGCGGCGAACCAGAACTCGAATTCCCCATAAGCCCGCACCGAAAGCAGATTGACCAGCATCATCAGCCCGATCAGGCCGGTCGCGGCCAGCCATACCGGCACCGCCACCACCGTGCCCAGTATCTTCGCCCCCGCGATCGCCTCGATCGCAATCGTCGTCGCCCAGAAATATACGTACAGCCAACCGCTCACGAACCCGGCCCAGTCGCCCAGCCCCAGCGCCGCGTAGCCGGCGAAACTCCCCACCCCCGGCCGCGCCACCGCCATTTCCCCCAGCATGCGCATGATCACGAATATCAACAGCCCGCACAGCGCGTAGCTCAGCAGCACCGCCGGCCCCGCCACCGCGATCGCCGCCCCACTGCCGACGAATATTCCCGCGCCAATGATCCCGCCGATCGAGATCATGGTCACATGGCGCGGCCGCAGGCTGCGGGCCAGGGTCTCGGGGTCACGCAGCGGCGGCATCGGCTTCGTTCCAGCAAAGGGCAGGGGGGGCAAAACGCGTCCGACCGTCGCATGGCCCATGGGGTCCGGCAAGCACGGCCGAGGCTTGCCACGCCGCCGCCCCTCGTTCACCCTCGCGCGATGCGCGCTCGAGACCGCCTCACCCCGCCGGAAGCCCTGGCCTGCACCATGGTCCTGGTCGCCGCCGCCGATGGCGGCATCACCGACCGTGAAATCGGCGTCATGACCGCCCAGGTCCAAAGCCTGCCCGCCTTCCAGGGCTTCAGCCTCGCCCACCTGACCGAAGCGACCGAGGCCGCGATCGACCTCCTCCAGGAACCGGATGGTCTGGCCCATGGCGCCAAGCTGATCCGCGCCGCGCTCAGCCCGGGCCTGCGCGAAACCGCCTTCGCCCTGGCCGCCGAAATCCTCGCCGCCGAACCCGAGCCGCACGCGCAAACCCACCGCATGCTCGAATTCCTGGCCACCGAGCTCGGCATCGATCCGCTGGTCGCCGCCGCCATCGGGCGCGGCGCCCGGGCCCGCCAGCACCCGCCCTGACCGTCGGCGCCCGCGCGGCGCAGCGCGCGGTTACGGTTTTTTGTTCTGG
Organism: Pseudomonadota bacterium; assembly: GCA_021782435.1. Taxonomy (GTDB): domain Bacteria; phylum Pseudomonadota; class Alphaproteobacteria; order Acetobacterales; family Acetobacteraceae; genus JAJXVA01. The sequence continues at coordinate 2,198 of JAJXVA010000154.1, read as the reverse complement.
TCGAGCCACTTCTACGCTATAGCCGAGTCCCGATCTGAACCATCGCAAGGGTCCATCCCCGGCCATGCCGGCAGCCACCACCTCCCGCCCGCGCCGCGCCACCGCCACCCCACCCGATGCCTCAGGCGGCGCGCGGCCCTTCGTCTCGCCCGCCATCCGCGCCGCCTTTCTCCGCCGCCTCGCGGAATCCGTCGGCTTTCTGCTCGGCGCCATCGGCCTCGCGCTGCTCATCGCCCTCGCCAGCTACCATCCCGCGGATCCCTCGCTCGATACCGCAAGCCCCGGCCCGGTCCATAATCTCGCCGGTCCTCCGGGGGCGATCATCGCCGATCTGTTGCTCCAGGCCGCGGGTCTTGCCGCCGTTCTGCCCGGCCTCGCCCTGCTTGCCTGGGCCTGGCGCATCGCCGCCCATCGCCGCCTCGGTAATGTCGCGCTGCGCCTCGTCGCACTCCTCGCCGCCATGCTGGCCCTCGCCATCGCCCTCGCCGCCCCCGATATCACGCGCCCCGGCACCTTCCCGCTCACCGGCCTCGGCGGAGCCGCCGGCACCCTGCTCGCCCCTGGCCTGCTCGCGCTGCTGCTGCCCTGGCTCGGTCCCGCCGCCCGTCCCACCCTCAGCCTCGTCGCGCTCCTCGCCGCCTGCCTGTTCGCCTGGGTTGCTTTCGGTCTCTCGCTGGGGGATTGGCGCCGCGTCTTCCGCCTGGTCGGCGCCACCCTGCGTGCCATTGGCGGCTGCGTCGGCCTCGCCCGCCGCGGCCGTGAGACCGCCTGGCGCCAATTCTCACGACGCGTCCGGGATCCGCTCGCCGCCCAGTTCGATGACCGTGACGGCATCGACTGGCCCCCGCCCATGGACGAATCGCCGTCGCCCCCCAACCCGGCCCAGGACCCCCCGGCGGTTCCGCCCCCAACCCGTCCGCGTCCGCGCGCCGAACCTGCCGCCCCCCTCGCGGAGGGCCCGGCGCCGGAACCCGCCCGCCCCGGCGCCAAAAGCCGCGTCGTCCCGCGTGCCCGCGCGCCCGCCCCCGTCCTTCAGGACGAACTCGACCTGCCCGATACCGGCTGGAACTTCCCCGCCCTCAGCCTGCTCAAGGCGCCGCCGCCGCGCGCCTCGGTCGGCCCCAGTGAGGAATCGCTCCAGGCCAATGCCCGTCTGCTCGAAGCCGTGCTCGCCGATTACGGGGTCCAGGGCACCATCCGCGACATCCATCCCGGCCCCGTCGTCACCCTCTACGAACTCGAGCCCGCCCCCGGCATCCGCGCCGCCCGCGTCATCGGTCTGGCCGATGATGTCGCCCGCTCGCTTTCGGTCACCGCGGTCCGCATCGCCACCGTCTCGGGCCGCAACGTCATCGGCATCGAAGTGCCCAACGCCCGGCGCGAAACCGTCTACCTCGCCGAACTGATCGGCTCCGACGAATTCCAGCGTCTCGGCGCCAGGCTCGCGCTGGCCCTCGGCAAGGATATCGGCGGCCATCCCCAGGTCGCCGATCTCGCGCGTATGCCGCACCTGCTCATCGCCGGCACCACCGGCTCGGGCAAATCGGTCGGCATCAACGCCATGATCCTGTCGCTGCTGTACCGGCTCACCCCCGATCAGTGCAAAATGATCCTGATCGACCCGAAAATGCTCGAGCTTTCGGTCTATGAGGGCATCCCCCACCTCATGGCGCCGGTCGTCACCGAGCCGGCCAAGGCGGTCTCGGCGCTGAAATGGACGGTGCGCGAAATGGAGCGCCGCTACCGCGCCATGACCGGATTGGGCGTCCGCAACCTCGCCGGTTACAACGACCGCGTGGCCGAGGCCCGCGCCCGCGGCGAGGTCGTCACCCGCAAAGTACAAACCGGCTTCGACCCCGAAACCAACCGCCCCATGTTCGAGCAGCAAGCCCTCACCCTCGAACCCATGCCGCTGATCGTCGTCGTCATCGATGAAATGGCCGACCTGATGATGGTCGCCGGCAAGGAAATCGAGGCGGCGGTGCAGCGGCTGGCGCAGATGGCGCGCGCGGCGGGGATCCACGTGATCATGGCGACGCAGCGGCCCTCGGTCGATGTCATCACCGGCACCATCAAGGCCAATTTCCCGACCCGGATCAGCTTCCAGGTGATCAGCAAGTTCGACAGCCGCACCATTCTGGGCGAGCAGGGCGCCGAACAACTGCTCGGCCAGGGCGATATGCTCTACATGATGGGCG